>NZ_JBWQOJ010000023.1:0-56497 GCF_056591795.1 Maritimimonas sp. 2210JD6-3
AAAACCAATGAATCAATCATGAGAAAAATTTTACTATTAATATTTGCAATTGCCTACTTTCAATGCATCAATGCTCAAGAAGTAATTTTTGGCGTGAAAGGTGGCACTAATTTATCCACCTTTAATGAAAATTTTAATAGCCCTTTTGACTTTAAATATAAATTTGGTTTTCAAATTGGTGGTTTAGCAAGGATTCCTCTTACAGATCGTCTTTTATTGCAGCCAGAGTTATTGTATAGTTTACAAGGGGCCAATTTTGATTTGAACTTGGTATCAATCCAATTACCACAAAATGATATAGATGATTTATTCGCTGGCAACATTCAAAATAGCGTTAACGAATCAACCATTCTTGTACCCATAATGTTAAAGTATTATCTATCTGATAATTTTAATATTGAGTTTGGACCGCAATTAGACTATCTTTTTAGTTCTAATTCTAGCGTCTTAACATTTACCAATGAAGGTGTTATAGATAACGACGAAAATGTAAGTGAGTTTAACTTCGGCGTAAATATCGGCGTAGGTTATGATTTTAAGGAAAATATGGGACTTGGACTCCGTTATAATTATGGTTTTAATCGGCTTTTTAAGGGAGATCTTTCTAGATTTGATAACGGTTTTAAAAGAAGAAGTTCGGTATTTAGTTTAAATTTTGAATATCGCTTTCATTAAAACTAAAAAACCGCATCAAAATGATACGGCTTTTAATTCTGAAAATATATTATTTTTTACTACCCTAAAAATGGATATCTATAATCTGTAGGGCTAACGAATGTTTCCTTAATCAATCTTGGTGACACCCAACGCAATAAATTCTGTGCTGAACCAGCTTTATCATTGGTACCCGAAGCGCGCGCACCACCAAAAGGCTGCTGTCCTACAACGGCACCCGTAGGTTTATCGTTAATATAAAAATTACCTGCGCAATTCTCTAGTGCCTTCGTGGCTTCTGTAATTGCATAGCGATCTGTTGAGAAAACTGCTCCTGTTAAAGCATACTCAGAAGTACCATCAACCAATGCTAATGTTTCCTTCCAATCACTGTCTTTATACACATATACTGTTACTACTGGACCAAAAAGTTCCGTGCACATGGTAGCATATTTTGCATCTCTCGTCAAAATTACTGTAGGCTCAATAAAGTATCCTTTTGACTTATCATAACCCCCTCCCACGATAATATCGGCATCCGTATCAACTTTTGCTTGATCTATATATTTTGCCAATTTATCAAACGATCCTTCATGAATAACAGCTGTAATAAAATTACTTAAATCTTCTGGCGAACCCATTTTAAACGATTTCACATCTTCTCTTACATAGGCTAGCACCTCATCAGCAATTGATTCTGGTAAATATACTCTTGAAGCCGCCGAACATTTTTGTCCTTGAAATTCAAAAGCACCTCGGCTAATTCCTGTAGCAACTTGTTTAGGATTGGCAGATGGATGCGCGATAATAAAATCTTTACCTCCCGTCTCTCCTACGATTCTCGGATAGGTTTTATAGTTATGGATGTTCTCTCCTATCTTTTTCCAAATTTCTTTAAAAACAAAAGTCGATCCTGTAAAATGTAATCCTGAAAAATCTGGAGAATCTAACATAGTTTCTGTAATCATTACTGGGTCACCATAAATCACATTAATAACACCATCTGGCACACCCGCTTCTTTAAACACATCTACAATTACTTTTGCAGAAAATATTTGACTATCTGATGGTTTCCAAACAACCACATTGCCCATCATCGCTGCAGATGCGGGTAAATTAGCTGCAATTGCTGTAAAATTAAAAGGTGTAATCGCATATACAAAGCCTTCTAAAGGTCTATACTCAACACGGTTCCAGATACCTTCTGCCGAATCGGGTTGCTCAGCATAGATTTGAGACATAAATTCTACATTAAATCGTAAAAAATCAATTAACTCACAGGCAGCATCAATTTCTGCTTGATGCACTGTTTTAGACTGTGCAATCATCGTTGCTGCATTGATCTTAGCTCTGTAAGGTCCTGCTAATAAATCAGCAGCTTTTAAAAAGATAGCTGCACGTTGTTCCCAAGGCATTTGAGACCACTCATTTCTTGCTTCCAAAGCTGTAGCAATCGCTTGTTCTGCATGCTTTTTTTCTGCTACATGATACTGACCAACTACATGTTTATGATCATGTGGTGGTGTCATATTACGCGTGTTTCCGGTTTTAATTTCTTCGCCGCCAATGTACATTGGTACATCAACAGACCCATTAAAATAGGCTTTATATTGTGCTACTACTGCTTCTCTTTCGGGTGAACCAGGTGCATAGCCTTTTACAGGCTCATTTACGGCTACTGGTACTTGAAAAAATCCTTTACCCATTATTGTATGTTTTTAAGTGTTAATCAACTAAATTTGAAGCGCAAAGTTACGATTTATTTATGTAGTTTTTATGAAGACAATTACACAAATAAACGATTAAACAAATCAACAAAACAATGTGTACAGTAACATATCTTCCTCTTGGAAATTCTGATTTTATTTTGACCTCAAGTAGAGACGTTCCGTTTTCACGGAAAAGCGCCTCGCATCCTAAAAAATATGTAGAAGATGGTATCGAAATTTACTACCCTAAGGATGGAAAAGCTGGAGGCACATGGATAGGAGTTAGCTCAAAAAACCGTTTACTATGTCTCTTAAATGGTGGATTTGAATATCATACCTCTAGAGTTTATTATGAAAAAAGTCGTGGACTTATTGTAAAAGAATTGTTGAAAGCTGATGATATCCGTAAAGGTTTAAATAATGTAAACTTAGAAAAAGTAGAACAATTTACACTAACCATTGTTGATTGGAACCAATCATTAGAACTTATTGAATTTGTTTGGGATGGCACACAAAAGCACATAAAATCTTTACCTCAACTGCCTAGCATTTGGTCTTCTGCTACACTATACGATAAAAGTGTAAAAGAGTTACGTGAAGATTGGTTTGAACAATGGCAAAATGATCATAATTTTTCTAGTAAAAACATACTCTCTTTTCATAAAAAAGCAGGCATTGGCGATAAATTTATAGATGTACTTATGGATAGAGGTCTAGGTGGCACAGTTAGTATTACTTCAATTAAAAAACAAAGTGGTTCACTTGACATGCTTTATGAAGATATAAAAACACAACAAAAATCTAAACTAACCATATACTAAAACACCCAAAAAAGTGTTTTTATGTATATTATTAAAAGCTATGAATAAAAAGATTCTTTTCATTATATGTGCTTGTTTGCTTCTATTAGTATCTAGCTGCTTCGAAATTGTTGAAGAAGTAAGCTTCAATAAAGATGGCTCTGGCCATATGAACTTAACTTTCAACATGAGTAAGAGTAAGACAAAGCTTAATTCTATAATGCTATTAGATAGTGTAAATGGTTATAAAGTTCCCTCTAGAGATGCAATACGAAAAGAAATTGCGAATGCTATTTCAAAAATTAGAAAAACACCTGGCATTTCTAATGTACAAAATACCACAAATTTTGATAATTATATTTTTACAGTGTCGTGTGATTTTACAGATGTAGATGCCTTAAATACTGTAATTTCAAGTTTTAGCTCTGCCAAAGATGCAGCTGCCATAAAAAAGCATAAACATTTTAAGTTTGACAAAACAAAAAATACTTTTGTAAGAAGTCATCACCTAAATTTAACTAGTGAATTCAACAAAACCAAAATTGAAGATCGTGAAGTTTTTAAAACAGCAACTTTTACAAGTATCTATCGTTTTGAAAATCCTATTTTAGTTTCTCAAAATAAAGATGCTAAAATAGCAGGTAGTAAGAAAGCTATTATGTTACGAGCAAATGCCCAAGATCTCATTAAAGGAAAAAAATCAATAAAAAATCAAATAACCTTACAGAAATAAATCAATCATGAAAAATCTTTTAAGCTTAGCATTACTAAGTATTTCATTTGTTATTAGTGCACAAAATCTAGAAGCTAAAATTCCGAGTAGTTCTGAAGTAGTTATCACCACAAATGGTAATCGTATTTTCGATTTAATATCTGTAGTTGATATAAATGCCTCGTTTATGGGAAAAGAAATGCTAAAAGATGCCAATAGAAATAGAGAAGATAAAATAAATTCTATTGAAGAGTTAGGATTTGACCTTGCTTCGAAAGCATACTATTTTTTAGAATTGAATGATAGCATAACGTACCATAATTTTTTAATTCAAATCAACAATAGAGAACAGTTTGAAGCAACACTTTCTAAGTATGAAAAAGAAAAAGTTAAAAATGACGGTACTTCAAGCTATGTAGAAAGTTACAATGGCATTAAGATTTGGAATAACAACTTATTCTTATTTGTAGATGGCATGAAATCATATGCTTATTTTAATGAACACAAAGATCGTTTTCTAAAAGAAGCCGAAACTGAAGAAGAATTAGAATATAGTATTCACAAACGAATCATAAATTCTTGGATTAAAAAGCATGCATTCAACATCTTTAACACTAATGCTGAAAGGTCGATTATTTCGAATTCAAAATTTCAAGCTAGTAAACACAAAGATGCTGTAGGTACCGTTTGGGTAAAAAATTATGGCATGGTGCTTTCACAAATGATGAGCGCATATTCAAGAATGCTTTCTCCTTCATATCTCGTTACGGGAAATAAAAACTTTTACGGATTTGAAGAAATCGTAGGGAATCTTTTCTTTGAGAAAGATGCTGTGCGATTTTCTTTAGATATGGCCATTGCGCCAGCAATGCAAAAGTCATTTAAAAAGATTTATAATAAGAAAATCGATAAAAAATTCTTTAATCATTTCGATCAAGACAAAGCCATGGCTTTTTGGAGTTTTTCTTTTGACACACAGGCAATGTTCGAAGAGTACCCAAATCTTGTAAATACCATGTATGGAGGCATGTTACCCGCTTTTAAAGAAGAAGTTGAAGTTTCTACTGATCTTTTCTCTCTACTATTAGATGAAGAAGCTATAGGAGAACTCATGACAGGCGATATGCTTTTTGTTCTTGATGATGTAGCCGAAAAAGAAGTAGAATATATTACCTATGAATATGATGAAGAGTATAAATCTAAAGAGGTTAAAAAAACAAAAAAGGAGCCTGTACCCGATTTCACCATCATGCTTGGTTCTAAAAAACAAAAATTACTTCATAAATTATATAGATTAGGTATAAAGCATAAAGTTATGAGAGCTGATGGCGGTGCTTTCCAATTTGTATTTCCAAAAAGAGGGAAAGTTCCATTTGACTTATATTCTGTTTTTAAAAATGATATTTTATTTTTAACAACTTCTAAAGCAAAAGCCGATAATATTGTTAAAAACAGAAACTCAACTAACTCAGGTAAATACACCAAATTAATCAAGAAGAATGCTTCAGTATTTTATATAAACGGGCAAAAAATTGTTTCGAGAATTCCTGAAAAAGAACTTGGTAAAAAGAAAAGAAAGATGTTAGACCTATTTAGTGCTAATTTTAAAGATGCTTATTTAAAATCTTCAAAATTAAAGGGTAATAAAATGTCATCTGAGCTCAAAATTAACACCAATGGTAATCAGGAAAATTCACTGAAACTTTTATTTAAACTCATGAATGAAGTTGCTAAATAATCTAAATGAAAAAAAAGATTTTTTATGCGTTACTTTTTATAGGCTTTAGCATTGCTATAGCCTATTTTATGAGGTATAAATTAGGCGCTGACTTCAATAATAAAATTCCAGCTTCTGCTGAAACCATTATACGTATTAATACGCGTCAAATAGAACATCATGTATTGGTAGATGCTATACAAAATCCATCATCGTATATTGATTTTAAATGGTCTTCAATAGATAAAAAAAAGAAAACGCTTTTTGATGGAATTTCAATTCCTAAAAATGTTTTTTTCTTTACAAACAGCAACAATTTTGACGGCTTTTTAACTAGCAATCTCTTAGAGATAAAAGATCATAAAGACCTTAGTTCTTTTCTTAAACAAGAAGGTTTTAATCAATCTAGTAGTAATACAATTGAGTTTTATAAAAAGGGTAAAATTTTCTTTGTAAGAAAAAATGATGCATTGTTTTTAGCCTATAATTACAAAGAATCGGATATTGCAATTTCAAGTTTAGCAACACTTTTTGATCAGGATACTTTTTTAGGAAAAAAAGACACTTTACTCGGTAATCTTAAAAATTCAAGCAGTGATATTAGTTTGGTTACCCGTAAGAATGATTTTTTAGAGTTGAATTTTAAAAATGGTGAACTGATTTTGAACGGTTATTTAAATAATGATTTCAATATATTTTTACCACATAAGACAAACCCCATAGATTACAATCTTGTAGCTTATAGCTCAGGTAAAATAAACACACAAGCATTACAATCTATAACAACCAAAACCCTAAGCAATAAGTTTAAAAAAATTACCTCACTATCGTTAGATTCCATTTCTAAAAAATGGGATGGTGATTTTATATTGAAAGTAAATGCCATTAAAAATAAAACAGACACCATTATTACGTATGAATATGATGATGATTTTAATCAACTAGAAAAAAAGGATATTCAGAAGATTAGTGATCCTGATCTAGATATTAAACTAAAAGGAGATTTACTCTATGATTATTTAATAAACGCTAAAGCTATACAGTCTATTGAAGGTGATTCTTTATTTACTGCAATTCCGCTACTTCAATTATATCCTAAAAAAGACCACAGTTATATTCATTTATCTTCTGATAAGGATTATAAAATAGCCAAAGGTGTTGAAAATAATAGTTTTGTATTAGGAATAAATATAGATAAATATAGAAAGAATCCGCTAGACCTATACCCTCTCAAAAATGATAGGCGTTTAGAACTTTTAAACTATTTTTCGGCTCGTATTAACAATAAAAATGAGATTTCTCTAAAGGTTACCTTAAAATACGATAAGCGAAATTTTATAGGTCAACTTCTTAAACCTTAGTTAAAGAAAAATGCAACCAAAGCTAAAATTGTGAAGCCTATCGTTGCCATTATTATAAAGGAAAAATTTGCGAGTACATATTTAAAAATTGTTTTTAACCAACCCTGCTTGTAAAAATGCTTCATGGCCAATAGCAGATAAATCGCAAAGACTCCCACAGAAATCAGCATGAGATTTGTCGATCTGACTTCGATGAAAAAATTAATAATTACAAAGAGAAGCATTAATAAAAAGAATACGGTTTGTGTGTAGAATACAAATACCATATGCTCCATATATGTATATTTTCTACGTATATAAATAAGCTTTAGAAATAGCGCGAATAAAGGTAAAAAGATAAAAATGGCTAATGAAAGTCCAGAGAATAATTTATCATAGAATTCTTTACCGCCGTCATCCATCATATTCTGAGTATCTTTGGCTTTATCGTAATAGAAGCGATTCCAAAAGGTATTTTCATAACCCATGCTATCAAGAGCATCTTCGATTGCTAGATCCTTATGTTTTCTGCGAAATGTCCAAAACTCTTGAATCTTTTTATTTGATGAATTAAAAAATACACTACCCTCATCAGTTGAATCCTTTAAAATTTCATTGCGAATACTATCTAAAGGAACATTATTTGCTTTTAGGGTAGAATCTATATTAATTTTTGCATTATTTTCCACTTCCGCTAAGGCAGCATCAACAATAGAATCTTTTTGCACCTTTGTCAAATTTTTACCATTTCCTGTATTAAAATTAAACAGCGCAGTATCAGTTTCTTTACCTCTATATTCGTTAATGGTATTCAGCAATCCATAAATAACAAAGAAAATTAACGAAACTGTAAGGTAGGTTCTAAAGGGATTTACAAACTTTTTCCGTTTCCCAGAGATAAATTGATGCGCTACCTTGCCAGGCTTTAAAATAAGCGGTACAATAGTTCTCCAGACCTGAGAATCATAAGTAAATAAATTCCCTATAAACTCGTCTAAAAATAATTTAAAGGTAAGTTGATTGGTATTGTTTCGCTGGCCACATTCTGGGCAGAAATTTTCTTCTCCTGTTAACAGTTCCTCGCAATTTAAACAACGATTCCCACGTTGTCTTGCAGGTAATTTTTCCTTTTTGGTTTTCTTAAACAATGAAAGCATTGCCTAAAAGTACTCGAATTTCTAAAATAAAAAAAGGTTAATTTAAAACAGCAGGCATATTTAATTGAAACGAAGGAATATGCACCCTAAAACTTTTCGTGGTAGTAAAATTAATCATATTAAAATAGCCTTTCATAGAACCCGCAGGTGATATTAAATTACAATATGAATTGTAAGTATAACTTTTCTTAGGCTGAATAATTGGTTTTTTACCAATAACCCCTTCCCCTTCTACTACTTCTAATTTATTTAAGGCATCGTAGATATCCCAATGACGGCTAATTAACTGCACAGCGTCATTACTTTGATTCTCTATGGTGATACTGTAACTAAACATAAACATAGGAAGGCTATTTCGATAGACAACACCTTCGAAATTTGTTTCAACCGATATTTTAATTCCGTTTGTTACTTGCTGTATCATAAGAAGATACGTTTAGTCTAATTACTACAAAGATATAAAACTTATAAATCTCTATTTACTTGATGTAGATGAAAACTTTAGAAATTAGTTGCGTAAGTTTTCAGAATTTGCAGTGCCAAATCCAATAACCCGATCATAACGACTGCCCAAAGGTTTGTAATACACAATCACTGTATAGCTATTTTCGGTCTGAAAAAAAGATCCTTCTAATTGATGCTTATTTAGCATACCCTCTTTATCAACAGTAACATAACTGTAGTTATAAAAACCTTGTTTGAGTAATAACTTAGCAGTATATAACTTACTAATTTTATCAAAAGTCATTTTGTTTTCCTCTGTGAGTTGCCAATCATTAAAATCACCGTATATGTAAATGGCATCATCAATCTTTTCTGATTCTAATGTAAAATACACCCAAGAATAATCGCCTTCGGTATCAATATCATCTGCATCGATGGTTCTTAAAACAAAATTACCGTTCACATCTGGATAAAATGTATAAGGCTTATCAGCCCGTATTTCGTCAGTATATAGATAAGTATGAAACATATCTTTTAATTCACTTCTATATACATTATTCGTTGCATTTCGTATTTGTTTGGTATCAAAAAACAAAAACTCATTGCCCGCCCAATAAGTAACATCTGCCCCATATTTATACAGTAATTGAGAACCTCTAATGAACTGTGGTTTGATATCTCTTTTAACTGTATTCCAATCAAGATTTTGATATACCGCAACTTTAATTTCCATACTTGGATTATTTATAAGCATCTCAGGATGATTCACACTAAACTGCACATTCTGTTTCGTGTTTATCGTTGCAATATCTCTACTTCTATGTACACTTACTCCAACGGTTGTTAAAGGCTCATACACAATAAAAGGTCTTGTAAAAACGACTTCGTCATCCTCGTTTAATACAGACAACACATAATTACCACTTATTTTTAATCGAATGTTATCGTTTGGCAATTTCATTTTATAATGCGTGTATCCTTGAATCGTATTAAAAGAATTTTCAAAATTTCGAATCCAGTCTGATGTAAATCCGTCAATATATTCTGTTACATTTAAATTCGATTTTTCCCAATGATAATCATAGTGTTCTATCGTGTAAGCATATTGTTTTTGATCACCATCTAGATCATCAAATTCTAAAAAGATAGTGCCTCCTAATTGTAGGACAGGCGTAAAATCATTCGTTGCATTCGAACGAAAAACAATCGATTTAATATAATCTGGTGGACTCACAATTACATTCGACTGCGCACTGGTGAGCAGCGATAAAGAAAGAAAAAGTAATACTACGATTATGTTGTTTTTTTGCATTAAGTGTATTTGGTTTAGTATTAGTATTCAAAAGCTATACCAATTTCAACAAACAAAAATAGTTAAACAAAAACATTCTACTTTAGTCTTTTATTTAGAATTATTATAAATAACGTTTTAAAGCTTGCAATTGCTTAGATAACACCTACAAAATTTTTAAATTTGCACCGTTTTTAAAAGACAATAAATTATAATTTATAAATATGTCAACAGACATTCGTATTAGAAAAGGCTTAGATATTAAGCTTGTTGGCGAAGCTGAAAAAACAACTACCAAACTTCCACTAGGTAGCGTGTATGCGGTAAAGCCAGACGATTTTCACAAAATAACTCCAAAACTCTTAGTAAAAGTTGGTCATGAAGTAAAAGCTGGTGAAGCTTTATTTCATTCTAAAAGAAATGAACAATTATTATTTCCTTCTCCCGTAAGTGGTGAGGTCGTTGAGATTGTTCGTGGTGCTAAGCGTAAGGTTTTAGAAATAAAAATTTTAGCTGATAAAGAACAGCAATACCAAGATTTTGGTAAAAAAAATGTGGGAAGCTTAAATGCTGAAGAAGTAAAAGCTCATTTATTAGCTTCAGGTTGTTGGCCGTTTATCAAACAGCGACCCTATGATGTTATTGCGAACCCTGAAAAATCACCAAGAGATATCTTTATTTCTGGTCATGCAAGCGCTCCTCTAGCAGCTGATCTTGATTATGTTTTAGCTGGTAAAGATGCTGAATTACAAGTAGCGGTTTCAGCATTGGCAAAATTAACGGAAGGTAAAATACACTTGAGTGTTGGTACTACTGCCAACAATCCACTAGTAAATCTTTCAGATGTTTCTTTACATAAAGTTACTGGGCCACATCCAAGCGGAAACGTGAGTACTCAGATTGCTAAAATCGGTCCAGTAAATAAAGGGGAAACTGTTTGGGTAGTAAGCCCACAAGATTTGGTGATTATTGGTGAATTATTATTAACAGGAAAATTCAATGCGAAGCGTACTGTAGCGTTGACAGGGTCGAAAATTATTCGTCCTCAATATGTAGAAGCGATTGTTGGAGCAAAAATAGAAGATTTAGTTGCCGATAATTTAGATGATAAGAATGAACGTATAATTAGCGGTAATGTATTATCTGGAACCCAAGTAAGCAAAGAAGGCTTTTTAGGATACTATGATAATCAAATCACGGCAATTCCTGAAGGTGATGATTATGAATTCTTTGGCTGGAACAAGCCTATCTTTAATAAAATCTCAAATTCTAGGGCATTGACTTTTTCATGGTTAAATCCTAATAAAAAATACGACCTAAATACGAATACCAATGGTGAGCATAGAGCGTTTGTATTGACAGGTTCTTATGAGCAGGTGTTTCCGTTAGATATTTATCCGATGCAAATCTTAAAAGCATGTTTATATAAAGATTTAGACGAAATGGAAGCTTTAGGTATGTATGAAGTAGCTCCAGAAGATTTTGCTTTAACAGAATTTATCTGTGTTTCTAAGCAACCACATCAACAAATTATAAGAGAAGGATTGGATTTAATGATCGAAGAGATCGGTTAAAAAAGTAAGAAATGGGATTAAAACAAAACTTACATAATTTAAAAGAAAAGTACAAAGGCACAAAGATGGCACCTGCATTTAATGCCATTCATACGTTTTTGTATTTACCAAATGAGACTACCCATGGGGGCACTCATATAAAAGCTGCTGATGATCTAAAGCGCACCATGAATATTGTAATTATGGCATTAATACCATGTTTACTATTTGGTATGTTCAATGCAGGTTACCAGCATTATTTAGCTACAGGTGAGGTAGAAAGAGCTACGAGCTTTTTTAGCAGTGAATTCTGGAATATGAACAATTTCTTTATTGGATTAAAGAAGGTATTACCATTAGTTATCGTATCATATTTGGTTGGTCTTGCAGTTGAATTTGTTTTTGCAGTTATTAAAGGACATGAAGTAGAAGAAGGATACTTAGTTACAGGTATGTTAGTACCACTAATTGTTCCTATAGACATACCTTTATGGATGCTTGCTGTAGCTGTAATTTTTGGTGTAGTAATTGGTAAAGAAGTATTTGGTGGTACAGGTATGAATATTTTAAACCCCGCTTTAACTATCAGAGCATTTTTATTCTTCGCGTATCCTACTTGGATGAGTGGTGATAAAGTTTGGGTACATGACGCCGTGAATAGAGTTGGTCAACCAGATGCAATTTCAGGAGAGACCATGTTAGGCACTTTAGCACAAAATGTTACCCCTAATTATAGTACTTGGGAACAATTTATGGGTTTTATACCAGGTTCTGTAGGTGAGACCTCTACATTATTAATCCTTTTAGGAGGTTTATTTCTAATCTTTACGAAGATAGGAAGCTGGAGAATCATGCTAAGTGCTGTGATTGGTGCTTTGGTAATGGGCTTCATTTTTAATCAAGTAGTTGAATTAGGCTGGATTACTTCTGGAAGTAAATTTTACGGATTAATGACCGTTGAGTTCTGGCAACATTTACTTATTGGCGGATTGGCATTTGGTATCGTCTATATGGCTACCGATCCGGTAACGGCATCACAAACAAATAAGGGTAAATGGATCTATGGATTCTTAATAGGTTTCTTCTCGGTGATGATTCGCGTATTTAATCCTGCGTATCCCGAAGGTGTGATGTTAGCAATTCTATTAATGAATGTGTTTGCACCAACAATTGATCACTATGTGGTACAAGGTAATGTGAAGAAAAGATTAAAACGTTTAAAAGCAAAAACAGCATAAGTTATGGCTAGAAATACAGATAGTAATTTATATACCGTACTATTTGCCATCGCAATGGTAGTGGTCGTAGGTTCATTGTTAGCATTTACTGCATCTTATTTAAAACCTACAATTACACAAAATCTGAAAACTGAAAAGCAGCAAAATATTTTGTTTGCTATGGGTGTAAATGAAGGAACTGTTACGGGTGATGCAGGTGATGCAAATAGTTTTGTGTCTGCAGACAAAGCTTCAGCTGAATTCGAAAAGTATATTACAAAGCAATATTATATTGAAGGTACAAAAGCTACCGAAGATAGTCAAGCTTATCTAATTGATATTAAAAAAGAAGCAGATAAGGCTAAAAGTGGAAATTATACAAGAAAGCTCCCCCTTTTTGTTGGAGAGAAAGATGGTGAAAAATTCTACATCGTACCTATACGAGGTATAGGTCTTTGGGATGCTATCTGGGCGTATGTTGCGTTGAATGAAGATCTTGAGACTGTAAAAGGTGCCTACTTTGATCATAAAGGTGAGACCGCTGGTTTAGGTGCTAATATCACTGAAAGTTTTTTTAGAGATGATTTTCAAGGTGAATCATTATATGCGAATGGTGAATTTAAAGGAATTACCGTAGCAAAAGGAAATAATGACCCTTTAAATAAAGATAAAACTGATAATGAGGTTGATGCCATAGCAGGTGCTACAATCACGGGTGATGGTGTAACTGCCATGATCAAAAAAGATTTAGCAATGTATCTTCCTTATTTTAATACGTTAAAAAAATAACACATGGCAGAAGTAGCAGAGAAAAAAGTAAAGGCACCAAGCGAACCTTTGTTTTCTAAAAAAAATAGACAGTTAATTACCGACCCATTAACAGATAATAATCCAATTACCATTCAGGTATTAGGTATTTGTTCAGCATTGGCAATTACAGCGCAATTAAAAGCATCTATAGTAATGACCATAGCCGTATTTTTTGTAATGGGCGTAGGTAATGTGGTAATTTCGCTAATGCGAAATATCATTCCTTCAAAAATTAGAATTATTGTACAGCTTATCGTAGTTGCTTCATTAGTAATAATTGTAGATCAGGTACTAAAAGCTTTTGCATATGAACTAAGTAAAACCTTATCAGTATTTATTGGTTTGATTATTACCAACTGTATTATTATGGGACGTTTTGAAGCGTTCGCTTTAGCTAATGGACCTTGGAAATCATTCCTTGACGGAATAGGAAATGCTGCTGGTTATGGATTAATATTGATTATTGTAGGATTCTTTAGAGAATTATTAGGGTCAGGTACTTTATTAGGATTTCCAGTATTAGGTGATCCAATTGCAAAAACAGGCTTATACGCTTTAGGTTATGAAAATAACGGGTTTATGTTATTTCCGCCCATGGCTTTGGTTGTAGTAGGAATTATTATTTGGATTCAAAGAACTAAAAACCCTGCATTAGTAGAAGATCATTAGACACATCGTCTCGTCCTTAATTTATTTAAGGATCGCATCAAAATTTAAAATTATGGAACATTTAGAAATATTTTTCAAATCGGTTTTTATAGAAAATATGGTATTTGCCACGTTTCTCGGGATGTGCTCGTACTTAGCGGTATCTAAAAAAGTCTCAACAGCGGTTGGTTTAGGAGCTGCAGTAATCTTTGTATTAGCAGTAACCGTACCCTTAAACTGGTTATTAGATCAATATATATTACAGCCAGGTGCTTTAGCAAAAACACTAGGTCCTGAATATGCAGATTATGACCTTAGTTTTTTATCATTTATCATGTTTATTGCAACCATTGCCACCATGGTACAATTGGTAGAAATTATCGTCGAAAAATTTGCACCAGCCTTATATAATTCATTAGGTATATTTTTACCCTTAATTGCGGTAAACTGTGCTATTTTAGGAGGTTCGCTATTTATGCAAGCACGTGAGATACCAACTTTAGGCATGGCATTAAATTATGGAATAAGTTCAGGTATCGGTTGGTTCTTAGCGATTTTGGCAATTGCTGCCATTCGCGAAAAAATTCGTTATTCAGCAGTACCTGCTCCGTTAAGAGGATTAGGAATTACGTTTATCATTACCGGATTAATGGGTATTGGCTTCTTAAGTTTTGGGGGTATGTTAACGGGTGATGAAGGCAATGGTAAAGAAAAAATTGAAGAAGTAAGTCAAGTTAAAGACGAAAAAAAGGAAAAAGAATTAGTAGAAAACACAACAACTGTATTAAATAAATAATATGTTTTTAGCAGCTACAACAACAGGAGTAATTTTAGCCACTGTAATAGCCTTTTTAGCGATTACTTTGCTATTAGTGGGTCTCCTATTATTTGTTAAACAAAAATTAGCACCATCGGGTCCCGTAAAATTAACCATCAATGGTGAAAGAGAGATTGAGGTTGCTTCAGGTGATTCTTTATTGACAACCTTAGGGAGTCAGAAAATATTCTTACCATCTGCTTGTGGTGGTGGTGGTACCTGCATTCAATGTGAATGTCATGTATTAGAAGGTGGTGGTGAAGCACTCCCCACAGAAACACCTCATTTTACGCGTAAAGAGTTACAGCATGGTGCTCGTTTAGCCTGTCAGGTAAAAGTAAAACAAGACATGGAAATCACCATTCCAGAAGAAGTTTTTGGTATTAAAAAATGGGAAGCAACTGTTGTGCGTAATTATAACGTAGCATCTTTCATTAAAGAATTCGTTGTTGAAATTCCTGAAGATATGGGTTATAAAGCTGGTGGATATATTCAAATAGAGATTCCACCATGTACTATTAATTATAAAGATATTGATATTACTGCGCACCCTGAGGAGCATGAAACTCCAGATAAGTTTCAAGCTGAGTGGGATAAATTTGGTCTATGGCCATTGGTAATGAAAAATAATGAAACGGTTGAGCGTGCGTATTCTATGGCTTCATATCCTGCTGAAGGACGTGAAATCATGTTGAATGTACGTATTGCTACGCCGCCATGGGATCGCAATAAGAATGCCTGGATGGATGTAAATCCTGGAATAGCATCCTCATACATATTTGCTCAAAAACCTGGTGATAAAGTAATCATTTCTGGACCTTATGGTGAATTCTTTATCAATGAGTCTGATGCTGAAATGTTATATGTTGGTGGTGGAGCTGGTATGGCACCCATGCGTTCTCATTTATATCACTTATTCAAAACTTTAAAAACTGGTAGAAAAGTAACCTATTGGTATGGTGGTCGTTCTAAGCGTGAGTTATTTTATATTGAACACTTTAGAGCATTAGAAAGAGACTTCCCTAACTTTAAGTTCTATATGGCTTTATCTGAGCCTTTAGAAGAAGATAACTGGAAAGTTAAAGACGGTATTGATGGTGAAGGTGATGGTTTTGTTGGTTTCATTCATAATTGTGTGATCGATAATTATTTAAATCATCATGAAGCCCCAGAAGATATAGAATTGTATTTCTGTGGACCACCATTAATGAATAAAGCCGTACAGAAAATGGGTGAAGATTTTGGCATACCAGACGAGAACATTCGCTTCGATGACTTTGGAGGATAGACACAGAGTGTCATTAAGTATATAAAACCGAGCTATTGCTCGGTT
Source organism: Maritimimonas sp. 2210JD6-3 (assembly GCF_056591795.1). Taxonomy (NCBI): domain Bacteria; kingdom Pseudomonadati; phylum Bacteroidota; class Flavobacteriia; order Flavobacteriales; family Flavobacteriaceae; genus Maritimimonas; species Maritimimonas sp. 2210JD6-3. The sequence continues at coordinate 16,203 of NZ_JBWQOJ010000023.1, forward strand.
TTTTTATGCTTTTTTAGAGAATATTATAGCTTTCAAAGCGTTTATATAAAAAGTCAATCCATGAATTGTCAAAAGTGTAACTACGAATTAGAGCGTATTCAGCGTAAAAAACACCAAAGGCTACTGTTTCCTAGCAGTAGAAGGTATGTATGCTATAGTTGTAATAAGACACACTTAAAATTAAACTTAGTCAATTGCTTTTTAAGCTTATTTCGATTTAGTTAGGTAACGTTAAAGTACTTTACTGATAAATCACTTCAAATTTATACACAGGATTATCCTGCTCATATTCAAAAATCTTTGAATAATCCATTACATTAGCAATACCATCTAAATCGCATAAAAAACTAACTACAGAAGACAAACCTTTAAATAATGTCTCTTTATTTCTTGCATTTTTAGGTTTAGGATCATAATGGCATAACGGTGTTTTAAACCCACAAGCTTCTAAAAAAACTTTTTCGATATGTAATAATTCTAAAGGAGTATATCCGTTAAAAGTTCTACCTAATTGCTGATGTACCTTACCCACATAACTTAATTCAAGAGAACCATGGGTGTCAGATAAGTGCTTCCAACTATCATGATTATCAAGTATATTACCTACAGCACACGCCGAGCAACACTCAGGATTCAACTCATCATTATGAAAAGCGTTATAAAGTTTAATTAATGCTTGTTCTAATCTCTCAGTCATTATCAAGTATTCATTTAATTTTGTTAAAAGGTACAAAAACAAATTATAGCATCAAAAAAATCATCACTATACAATACAATCTCTTTTTTTGTGTTTTATATGTAACTGAAACCAAACTTTAATCTATTGAATAGAAAACTATGTTTCAAAAGATGATGACACCGCTTTCTGAGCAAGAACTACATAACCTTGCAATGAACATTGCCGGAAAAAAACTACAAGAAATGGGTTATGAGTTTGTTGCAGTAAATAGTAAGCTTAAGAAACACCCTCAGTTTGTATTGTATAAGAAAGGAGAACCTACCATTTTTGTACTCGTAAAAGCTACTAGCAACATTCAAAACCCAAATGAATATGATAAAATTTGGATGGAAACTTTTGTACAACATGCCAAAGAACAAGACGCACAAGTTTGGTTTGCTGGAATAGGATTAGCAAATTCTGAGAGTGTTGAAATGCCTGTATTCAGAGACAAACCCTATTACTTAGCTTTTGAAGAATTTGTAAAAATTCACTAGTATTTTTTTTGAGACCTCTAATAAGTCCTTGAAAAAGAAAAAGAAAAAGACTTTTAAATTCGCCACGAAATTTATAAATTAGTCAATAACAAATTATTAAACAGTTAAAATTATGGGAAAATTTGAAGTTTATACTGATAAAGGTGGTAAACATAGATTTAGACTAAAAGCAGGAAACGGACAAAATATTCTTGCTAGTCAAGGGTATGCATCTAAATCTGGATGTGAAAACGGTATCGAATCAGTTAGAAAAAATTGTATGGATGATGCTTGTTTTGAAAGATTAGAATCTTCTAAAGGGGAACCTTATTTCAATTTAAAATCTACTAACGGACAAGTTATTGGTACAAGCGAACGATATTCATCAACTTCAGCAATGGAGAATGGTATTGCTTCTGTGCGTAAAAATGCTCCTGATGCTTCAGTAGAAGAAGTATAAACTTAACTAAAAGCATTAAAAAAGCGCTGTTGTTAACAGCGCTTTTTCATTTAATTATACCTAAATTTTAATTTAGAATATTCTTAAGATCACCGAAAAGGTTTTGTTCTTTTTCACTAAAACGTTCGCCTCCAAAGCCTAAAAAGCCTCCCTCCTTTGCAGCATTCGCTACACCTTCAGCAACATTCAGTACCCATTTCTTATACTCATCAGCAGTTTCTGATGATTCTTTAGCATTAATTAAATCAACTGCTTTTTTACAATCATTAAGTATCAATTCTCTTAAACCATCAGAATTTTTTATATTGTTTTCCTTGATTCTATTCATTAAAAATTTTCGTTGTTCTTTGGCTGTTTCCATAGCTTTACTTCGATCTGAAGCATCAGGCACTATTTGCTGAATTAAAGCATTATCTGCAAAATCTTTTTTAGCATTCATAACGCCTCTCACACTAGCAAACATTTCTTTACCAGAGCCTATTAGTCCACTAAAGCCAGCACTTGCCATAATAGCCCCAACCGCTTGAGGTAATGACGAAATCATTTTCCATTCTTCTTTAGAGTATTTTTCTGAAGTATCCATTATTAAAGTTTTTAGTTTATTGTTTCTAATTTACAAAAAATACTATTTGTTTGAAAAGAGTAAGTAGTAATTAATGTTTTATTCACTACTTCCTTTAATACCATCTGGCTTCTCTTCTAGCACATCAAAAAACTGATCTAATTTTGGTAAGATAACGATACGTGTTCTTCTATTTCTTGATCTACCCTCAGCAGTATTATTTGTTGATAGTGGTAAATACTCACTTCTACCCGCAGCAATCAACCTTTTAGGATCTATTTTAAAATCATTTTGCAACACTCTAACTACCGCTGTTGCGCGATGTGCACTTAGGTCCCAATTATCTAAATTACGAGCATTCTTAATTGGCACATTATCAGTATAACCTTCGACCATTACTTCCATTTCTGGCCTATCAGAAATTACAGTAGCTACCTTATCTAAAATATCTTTTGCATTTGGTGAAATAATAGAACTTCCACTTTTAAATAATACTTTATCAGAAATTGAAACATACACTACTGTTTTTTCAACATCTACAATAATATCTTCGTCTTGAATTCCTTTTGCTAAGGCGCTTTTTAAATTAACTGCTAAGGCTAAATTCACCGAATCTTTACGTGACATGGCTCCTCGAATACCATTAATATATTTATCTTTTTCACTTAGTTGCGCAACAATGTCTTTTACATTATCATTCGCAGAAGCAGAAAGTTTTGTTAAACTTTCAATCTGCTTGATATTCGCCTGATTATTTTCAGTTAAAAATTTATTTTGAGATTCTAATACGGCTAGTTGATTTGCATATTTATCTTTTTCAACCTGACAAGCCAATACTTTGGCGTTAGAATCAGCTAATTGTTGTTTGGCGGCATCGTATTCACCTTGTAATTCTGCAAATTTCTTTTGCGAAACACAAGAAGATAATACTACTGCACAGGTAATAGTTAGTACTAATAATTTCTTCATAATTTGAGCTTTTAATTCAGTTACTAAGGTATTAAAAATATACCCAGATAAAATAATATTTAGCACGATTTTAACAGTAAACAAAGTTTTATCTTTGACAATGGTAACAAGAGATTCTAAAGCAATTATGAAGATTAAAAATTATCTGCTACTTATAATCATTTTATATATTACTTTGAGCTGTAAAAAAGAGCTCACACATAAAATGACAAAATTAGAAGGTCATGCTTTTGGCACGACTTTCTCAATGAATTATCAAGATGCAAATGATTACACCAAGCAGATTGATAGTTTATTCTATTTAATTAATAGTTCATTATCAACATACATTCCCAATTCTGATATTTCAAAAATAAATGATGGTGATACTACCATTGTAGTAGATGCATTTTTTAAGGAAGTATTTGAGAAATCAGAACGAATTTATAAAGAAACCAATGGCGTTTTTGATCCAACCATTGGGATACTAGTAAATGCATGGGGCTTTGGCCCTAAGAAAATAAAATCAAAACTAGATTCTATAAAAATTAAACAACTATTAACCCTTACTGGATTCGATAAAGTACATTTAATCAATAGCAAGATAGTTAAAGAACATGATAGTACTTATTTTGATTTTAATGCCATTGCCAAAGGATATGCCGTTGATATTGCTGGGCGTTTTTTAGAAGGTAAAAATATTGCTAATTACTTAGTTGAAATAGGTGGAGAGATTAGAACCAGAGGTAAAAAACTAGATGGTTCTAAATGGAAAGTAGGTATAGAAAATCCTAATTTTGACGGCACACGTTCAGTTCAGAAAGCAATAGAATTAACTAATGAAGCTATGGCGACTTCTGGTAATTATAGAAAGTTTAAAATAGATTCTGTAACTGGAAAAAAATATGCACATATCTTAAATGCTAAAACAGGCTTTTCTATGCAAAGTAATTTACTAAGTGTTTCTGTAATTGGTAAAACAGATTGTGCTGACGTTGATGGTTACGCAACAGCACTCATGGCAATGTCGCTTGAAGAAGCAAAAAAGTTCTTGGCTAATCACCAAGAACTTCGTGCTTATATTATTTATACGAATAATAAGGGTACTTTAGAAAACTACACCACCGATAACTTCTAAACTTTTAAGGTTTTTAGAATTGCCTCTAATTCAAACATATAATCGCGCTTATTAATATTAGGGGCGTAGGTAAAACCTTCTACTACTACAAAGCGATTGTTTTCTTTATCAACTATAGTATAATTTAAGAAAGGTCCTGCCATATAATCACCTTTAACTTCCCATTTGCCTCTGGTTTCAAAAGCTTCTTTATCGCTTATGGTAGTCTTTTTTATAAACGGAGAATACGCAGCTTCAGTAATCATATATGATCCTTCAGGCCCGCCAGGAATAAACTTTTTACCTATTGCATCTCTCATAGATGGTATTACCAAATCGATTGAATCTAATGATGAAGTCATAGGATACGAATACACCAATAAGTTTTTACTTACGTCATCGTGCTCATAACGCATCCATAAAAAATCTCCTTTATCTGCAACCAATCGATAATCGTAAGGTATTTTCATAGAAATACCCATAGCATTTATCGTTTTTAAAGTATCTGATTTAAACTCTTTTTTAGTTAATTGTCTTTGAAAAAAGGCAAGTTCTCCTTCTTTAAAAACCGAAACAATCTCACTTTTGTGTGCATTGATCTGATCAATTAATGATGCTTCATCTTTACCAAGAATGGTCATGGCTACCTGAGGTGCTGCATATAGGTTATTATTTACATTATACGTATCACTTTTATCTACACCTACAAATAGAATATTTCTGCTAGTTTTAAATAATTTCGAAAATGTTTTTGGGGCTACTTGATGTACTGTAAACTGATTTTCATCTTGTGGCAATCCTATTACGGGTGAAGCAATAATGTCGCGTAATGCATCGCCTGCTTTTCCTTTCCATTCGCTATTATTCATAACGATTAACAAGCTATTCATGTTACCTGTCGAAGATTTTAAAATGGGTTGAGATTTGGTGCAAGACATAAAAAGAATTACACTCATTGTAATAAGTAAGAGTTTTTTCATCGAATTAGTTTTAACGGGAATAAACTCAAAAAAGGTAGATTAGCTCTTGTAAATTTTAAGTTTAGTACCAGGTTTTAGGCTTTTAACACTCCAAATATTGTTCCATTTTTTGATTTCATTGACAGAAACTTTTGAAAACTTTCTAGAGATTGTCCATAATGAATCACCTTTCTTCACTGTATAGGTAGTATATTTTCCTTTTCCTACTGATTTTTTAGACGTACTCGTTGATTTACTTTTCGTTTTCTTAGAAGAAGAGGTTACCATATTTCTAGGATAGATGGTTAGACGCTGTCCTATTTTCAATCTATTACTTCTAAGCCCATTCCATCGTTTAATTTGTGATACACTCACACGATAACGGTTTGCAATTTTTCCTAAATAGTCACCACTTCTCACACGATAGCGTATTTTATCTTTTTGTTCAAAATATTTTGGCAGTGGTTTTTCGCGTTTGGCATCATCCGCTTCAGCGAATGCATAAATCTGAGTTTCATTCGATACAAACTTGCCTAACAAGTTTTTAGGTAGTCTTAATGTATAGTTTTCTCCTTCAACATAAGGAATGATGTTTAACCTATACTGAGGGTTTAAAAACTCTAACAGTTCATCGTCTGTATTCAGTACTCTATTAATTTGGTCGAACGTAAGCTGTCTCTTTACGTGAATAGTATCGGTCTCAAAATTTGTAACATACTTTCTATTGATATGTAAATTATGCTCTTTAGCATATTCTAGAATATAATATGTAGCATAAAAAGCTGGTAGGTATCCTGCAGTTTCTCTTGGTAAATAGTGGCGTAGATTCCAATAATTTTTACTACCACCAGAACGACGAATTGCCTTTGTAACATTACCAGGCCCAGAATTATAGGCTGCCAATGCCAAATCCCAATCACCAAAAATTCTATACAAACTAGAAAGGTATTTACATGCTGCCTCTGTAGCTTTTAAGGGATCATGGCGTTCATCTACATACGAACTTACATCTAGGTTAAACTGCTTACCTGTATAATACATAAATTGCCATAGACCCGCAGCTCCTACTCTAGATTTCGCTCTTGGTCTTAATGCAGATTCTACAATGGCAAGGTATTTTATCTCTAATGGAAGATCATATTTATCTAAATGCTCTTCGAACATCGGAAAGTAAAATTGCGCCTTTGCCATTAACTCTGGTAAGCTTTTCTTGCGATGTTTTAAATAGGATTTTATAATACGCTCTAACGACGGATTGTATGCTACATTAAAAGGAGTTTTACTATTGAGATGTGCTAGCCGCTTTTTTAACAGCTCAGAAGATAATTCGTAAGCACCTAAATCGATAATTTTAGAATCTGGTAATACATATTGGACTGAATCATATAATGGTGATTCATACAGTTTATCTAACCAAAGACTATCTATTAAAGTTGCCTCTTTATGATTTACTAAACTTAAAGTATCTTGTTTCGCATCCTTTCCTTCAGATTTTAAATCAAGTTTCTTTTTACTTTTTACTTCTTTAGGGCTTAGACTTGACGTGTCACTTTCTTGTGCAAAAGCCACTAAACAAGCGAATAAGAATAGAACTGTAATAAGGGGTTTCGTCATCTTTCTATCATTTATAAAATTACCTTCACTAAGACGGCTGACGCAAAAATAACTAATTTTTATAATTACCTAAAATGCATTAACAACTGCCTATTTTCATTTCTAGTTGTTAATAACGTCAATTTTTAACTAAGATTATTATTTATTTGTTAAAATTTTGAGTTGGGTACCTGGTTTTAGGTAGGTAACACTCCATAAGTTATTCCAACTTTTAATCTGATTTATTGTAGTATCAGGAAATTCTTTTGCGATTTTCCATAATGAATCTCCTTCTTTTACAGTATATGAAATAACTTCTTTATCGCCGTAACACTTAGTTTCTTTTTCTGATGTTACTGCACCCAAATAAAAAGAAGTTTTTCTTGCTGCTCTTTTTGCCAATTCATATACTTTACTTTTACAAGGTACCAATTTTCTAACGATAGAATTTGGCAAAATAAGATAGCTCTTCTTATTGGTTGAATACGTAATTCTACCCAACTTATATTGCGGATTTAATTGCTTTAACAATTTCACATCAATATCAAATCTATGTTGAATTTCTGAAAAAGTAAGATCATTCTTTACCTCAATGATTGTGACTTCATCATACGATATTTCTATGTTTTTAGGATAAACTTTATGCTCATCAGCATACTCAAACATATAAAATGTAGTATAAAAAGAGGGTATATAATTGCGAGTCTCTTTTGGCAGATACGGTCGTATTTTCCAGAAATCTTTATGACCACCCGAACGTCGTATGGCTTTTTTTACAGTACTCGGGCCTGCATTATATGCTGCTATAGCTAAATTCCAATCACCAAAAATACGGTGTAATTCTTTTAAATATTTACAAGCAGCTTGTGTAGCTTTTATAACATCTAAGCGTTCATCGATGGAAAAATTTATGGTTAAACCGTATTCCTTCGCTGTGTTAGGCATAAATTGCCACAAACCTTTTGCTCCCATATATGATCTAGCATTTGGCTCTAAGCGAGATTCTACGACTGCGAGATATTTAATCGCATCAGGAAGATTATATGCCTGTAAATATTTTTCGAAAATTGGAAAGTATAACTTTGATTTATCGATAAGATCAGATAAATCATTCTTATTACTTTTTATATATGAATTAATTGAATATTCAATAGTAGGGTTATAGGATATTGATACTTCTGTATTTTCTTGTAAAATTTCAAATCGTTCTTTTAACACATTTATTGAAAACCCTTCTTCGACATCTGGTGTAAATCGATTTGATTCGGTAGCCAAAGTAGTATAAAAAGCATTGTCGTTGTAGGCGATATCTTGAGCGGTTGTACACCAGTAAAAAAATAATACAGAAATAAGAAGAGGGAAGTTGATTTTCATTAGGTTAGTTGTTTATGAATCCAGTTAATTATGGTACTTACTAGTTGTTCTTTTTCTAAATCATAGTGCAGTTCATGATATCCTCCTTCAAATAATTGTATCGTCGCTTTATTCTCACTGTTAGACGCAAAGGCTACAGAAGCTTGATGGTCTGTAATTTGATCTCCAGTTCCATGAATGATTAACATCGGTATTGACAACGTATGTGCATGCGCTATGGCCCATTCACCAGCCTCAAATACGGCAAGAGAATAATTTGCACTAATCTTGTCATGCACTAACGGGTCATTCTTATATTTTTGCACCTCATCAGGATCTCTTGAAATAGCATTCGCATCTAGTTCACTTGGTAAGGTAACAGAAGGTGCTAATTTTTGCATGATCTTTCCTGCTTTTAATTTCCACTTTGGTGGTTTAAATGCTAAACGTAATAATGGGCTTGTAGCTATAACTCCTCTTATCGAATTATCTCTCTTTAGCACATAATTAATGACAACATTACCACCCATACTGTGCCCATAGAGAAAAATAGGCGAATTGGCAAAAAGATTCTGAGCTTTATCGATCACTAATGCTAGGGCATCTAGTAAATATTTGTATCCTGGATTATGTCCTTTTTTACCAGAAGTTTTTCCATGCCCAAATTGATCATAGGTAACTACGGCGAGATTGTTTTCTACTAGTTTGGGAATTACGAATTCTGTATATCTACCTGAATGTTCACCCATACCATGAACCAACACCACTACTCCACGTATAGTATCGGGTTGAAAGTATTGACCAAAAAAAGTGATGTTTTGAAAAGTAAAGTCAAATTCGTGAGGTGACATTGCTTCTGGTTTTAACCAAAAGTAACGAATGACTTATCTGCGATAGCAAAATTGTTGAAAAGTGCTAAAAACTTAGGTCGCTTATCTTTCGATAAGCGACCTAAGCTATACTTTTACAAAGTAATGATAGTTAATACGCTATCAAACCGTTTGATTCATAATTACCAACACTTGTAATCTCATTTTCTTTATCTACCATAACCACGGTTGGTTTGTGCTCTTTCGCTTCTTCTGGTGACATCTGTGCATAACACATTAAAATCACTACATCTCCTACTTCAAAATGACGCGCTGCAGAACCATTTAAACAGATAATACCACTACCTGGTTCTCCTCTAAATGTATATGTTTCTATACGTGCACCATTATTATTATTCACTACTTGAATTTTTTCATATTCAAGCATTCCTGCCGCTTCTAGCAAATCACTATCTATAGTAATACTACCAACATAATTTAAGTTGGCTTCAGTAACTGTAGCATTGTGAATCTTACATTTAAGCATATTTATCTCCATCTCTAAGGTTTACTTTAAATTGATTGCAAATTTACATTTTATTATAGAATATTCTATAACCAATTAGTCTTTAACAAGTAACATGCCAAATGCATATTGAATTAGACGCAACCATAGACATTACTGGTATCTTAACTAAAAGAAGTTGAATTAAAGTATGAAAAAAATAGTTTATCTTGTAATCTTAACTTATTTATTTTCTTCATGTCAGTCTGATGATGAATTGTTGAATTGCCAAGTAACAAACCCCACTGAAGATTTGATTTGGTTGAAAAATGAAATTAATCAAAGAAATCAAAACATAACTAAAGATTCGAAGTATTGTTATATTATGCAATCGAACTATGAAGGTCGAACCGTTTTTATATTCGGTGACTGTAATCCTGTAATCGATAAAGTAGCGCTTGTTTACAATTGTGCAGGTGAACGTATTGGTCTATTGGGAAGCAGAACTCAAGATGTTCCTTTTGAGATTCAATCAAATGGGAAATTAATTTGGAAAACAGCTGACTTCGCTTGTGCTTTCTAGAACTTCAAAGCGCTCTTCATCGCAATTGCCTTTAACAAACACTCTTGATACTCTTTTTCTGGGTCTGATTTGGCTGTAATAGCACCACCGACCGAATACGATAAGTAGTGTTTTGACTGATGGTATAAAATACTTCGTATTACTACATTAAAATCAAAGTCATCATTAGGAGCAAAATACCCTACTGATCCTGAATACAAACCACGTTTTGTACTTTCTTCTTTTTCAATAATTTGCATCGCCGATATTTTTGGCGCGCCAGTCATACTGCCCATTGGAAATAGGCTTTTTATAATTTCTACGCTATCTAGCTTACCAGAAACCTGAGATGTTACGGTTGAAATCATTTGATGTACTTGCTCAAAGGAATACACTTTACATAATTCTTCAACTTTTACTGAACCTTTAATCGCTGTTTTAGAAAGATCATTTCGAACTAGGTCAACAATCATGATGTTTTCTGAGCGCTCTTTTTCATCATTTGCCAATTGATCTGCCATTCTTTTATCAAGCTTTTTCTTTTGTAATCGTTTTGCAGTACCTTTTATAGGTTGTGAAATAATCTTATCTGCTTCTCTTCTTACAAATCGTTCAGGAGACGCGGAAAGCAAGTATTTATCTTCCACTTTTAAAAAAGCAGCAAATGGTGGTGAAGAAATCTTGTTTAGATGATTATATACGCGAAAGGGATCTATAACAGCATCTTTGGCATAAAATTCTTGACAAAAATTCATTTCATAAATATCACCTCTGTGAATATGATCTAAAATAGTTTCAAGGTGTTCTAAGTATTTTTTCTTCGTAATACGTTTGTGAATTTTTACTTCGTGTTCCTCTGTACTTGATGTTTCGAGATGATTAAAAATTTCTTCTAGATCACTTTCAATTTGATCTGTGTACTCATATAAATATTTAAGCTCTAACTCATCATCCTTTATAAAGAATAGTTTTTTAGGTTGAAAAAAATACAATTCTGAGAAGTCTAATCCGTCAAAATTGTTTGATGATAAATGCTCAACATCATTTTTTAGATCATAACTCAAATAGCCAAAAATATAATCTTGAACTTTATTCTTGTAGTGCTTTAATTCCGCGAAAGCATCCTTATAACTACATTGAATTCTGCTTTCTTCTCCTAAAGCGAAAACAGCATCGAAACTGGTATATTTCTGCGGATACTTATTACTATCTAAAAAAAGAAAGGTCTCAAACCGCTGAGACCAAGAAAGTAATGTAGCCTTAAAATTTGAGACATCTTTAAGCTTTATTTTTTGTGAAGTGCGCAAACGCTTTTTATAAAAAGGAGATGAGATTTCTTAACAATACTGTGGTAATTTAACAATCGTATTAAAAAATCTCATCTTCAAAAGTTTTCAATTAAACATGCAATGGTCTATTATCGGTAGCTGCTAATGCTGCTTCTTTGATAGCCTCAGCAAAAGTGGGATGTGCATGGCTCATGCGAGAGATATCTTCGGCAGAAGCTCTGTATTCCATAGCGACTACTGCTTCAGCAATAAGATCAGCAGCACGGGCACCGATCATATGCATTCCTAAAATTTCATCTGTTTCTTTATCTGCGAGTATTTTAATAAATCCGTCTAAATCCATACTTGCCCGCGAACGCCCTAGAGCACGCATAGGGAACTGACCTGATTTATACGCAACGCCTGCTTCTTTTAATTCTTCTTCTGTTTTACCTACCGAAGCAACTTCTGGCCATGTATATACAACTCCAGGAATTAAATTATAATTTATATGTGGCTTTTGCCCTGCAATAATCTCAGCAACCAACACTCCTTCTTCTGACGCTTTATGGGCTAACATTGCTCCTTTAACAACATCACCAACAGCATAAATATTAGCCACATTCGTTTGTAAATGCTCATTTACTTCAATACGACCTCTTTCATCTAGTTTTACACCCGCAGCTTCTGCATTTAAACCATCAGTATAAGGGCGTCTCCCAACAGAAACCAAACAATAATCACCTTTAAAGATTACTTCTTCTCCTTTTTTATTGTCAGCCGTTACGATAACCTCTTCACCATTTCTTTCAACAGATTTAACCTTATGCGATGTATTTATCTTGAATTTCTGCTTTTTAAAAACCTTCGTGAGTTCTTTAGAAAGCGCAGCATCCATGGTCGGGATAATTCGATCCATATATTCAACAACGGTTACTTCTGAACCCAATCTTCTATATACTTGCCCTAATTCTAAGCCAATCACCCCACCACCAATAACCAATAGATGTTTCGGTACTTCTTTTAATTTTAAAGCTTCTGTAGAAGTAATTATTCGCTCTCTATCTAAATCAATAAATGGTAAATTAGAAGGTTTACTACCCGTTGCAATGATTGTATATTTAGCTTCTATTTCTTTCGTTTCTTTACCTGTAATGGCAATATGAGTAGCATCTTTAAAGCTTGCAACTCCCTCATAAACGTCGATCTTATTCTTATCCATTAAAAACTGAATACCGCTAGTCGTCTGATCTACTACACCTTGTTTACGAGCTATCATCTGTTTCAAATTCACTTTGATCTCTCCAGAAATAGCAATACCATGTTCTTCAAAATGCTTTACCGCATCTTCATAGTGATGTGATGAATCTAATAGTGCTTTTGATGGGATACATCCTACATTTAAGCAAGTACCGCCGAGGGTACTGTATTTTTCTATAATGGCAGTTTTCATACCTAGCTGTGCACAGCGAATCGCTGCTACATAACCACCAGGACCAGAGCCAATAACGGCTACATCGTATGTACTCATGTGTTTGTTAAATTTTGAACATCAAAAATACTAATTTTGATTGGTTTTTATAAACGCGTAAAGTAGTTTATTATTACGTACTTTGTGTTAGCATGAAAGTATTAATTATAGGTTATGTATGGGTTGAACCCGATTCTTCTGCTGCTGGTAGTAGAATGCTACAGCTCATTGAAGCTTTTTTACAAAAAGATTATAACGTAACCTTTGCTTCACCCGCACAGCGAAATGAAAATACTAAAAAGTTAACTGATCTAGGTGTTGATGAAGTAGGTATTGAATTAAATAATACCTCTTTTGATATATTTGTAAAAGCGCTGCAGCCTGATATTGTCATGTTCGATCGTTTTATGATGGAAGAGCAATTTGGATGGCGCGTTGCAACACATTGCCCAGATACATTGCGTATTTTAGACACTGAAGATCTTCATTCACTGCGAAAAGCGCGTCATAAAGTGCTAAAAGAAAATAGAATTTTTAAAGAGCAAGATTTGTTGACTTTTGATTTGACAAAACGTGAAATAGCATCCATACTTCGATGCGATCTCTCATTAATTATCTCTACCTATGAAATGGAGCTGCTACAACGTATTTTTAAAATAGATGACGCACTGGTATATCATATTCCTTTTTTACTAAACGCTATAGATCATGATCAAGTTAGTCATTGGAAAACATTTGAGGAACGACAACATTTTATATTTGTTGGCAACTATGTACATGCACCTAATGTTGATGCTGTCTTACAATTAAAAAAATACATCTGGCCTCTTATTAGAAAACAGCTCCCTAATGCTGAATTGCATATCTATGGGGCATATGCTACAACACAAATTAAAAATCTTCATCATGAAAAAAGTGGATTTTTAGTTAAGGGATTTACTAAGAATATCGAAAGGGCTTTACAAAATTCTAAAATCCTGCTCGCTCCTTTACGATTTGGTGCTGGTATTAAAGGAAAATTGACAGAAGCAATGATTTGCGGAACACCGAGTATGACCACTTCTATAGGTGCTGAAGGAATGTATAACAACTTACCTTGGAATGGATTTATAGAAGATAACCCTGAACTATTTGCCAAAGAAGCGGTAGAATTATATTCTAACAAACCACTTTGGGAGCAATCTCAAAAGAATGGAATACAGCTGATTAATCAATTCTATAACAAAAATGAATTAGCTCTAAAGCTTATTCATAGAATTAGAGAATTACAAAAGAACCTGCAAGAACATCGAACTCAAAATTTTATGGGTTCATTATTACAACATCATACATTACAAAGTACCAAATACCTAAGTAAATGGATTGAAGCTAAAAACAAACTCAATTAGCTTCTAATAACCCTGCTCTTTTTAACAAGGCATCAGCGTTAGGTTCTTTACCTCGAAAACGTTTGTACAAAGTCATTGGTTTTTCTGTACCACCTTGTGAGAGTACATTTTCTTCCAGCTTTTTTGCCGTTTCTTTGTTAAAAATACCCGTTTCTTTAAAATATTCAAACGCATCAGCGTCTAGTACTTCAGCCCATTTATACGAATAATACCCAGACGAATACCCACCTTGAAAAATATGTGCGAATGAGGTACTCATACAGTTTTCTTTCACATCAGGATACAATTGCGTATCTGCAAAAATTTTACTTTCGAATTCTTTTACATTATTTATTGTTTGTGGCGACTCGCCACCGTGCCAAGACATATCCAGTAATCCAAAACTTAATTGACGTAAGGTTTGCATACCTTCTAAAAAATTAGAGGAATCTTTAATTTTTTGTACCAATTCTATTGGGATAGGTTCGTTGGTTTCATAATGCCTAGCAAATAAATCGAGTGCTTCTTTTTCATAGCACCAATTTTCTAACAACTGGCTTGGTAGTTCTACAAAATCCCAATAGACAGATGTACCCGATAGGCTGGGATAGGTAGTATCTGCCAACATACCATGCAAGGCATGACCGAACTCATGAAATAAAGTAGTGACTTCATTAAATGTTAATAATGAAGGTTTTGTATCGGTAGGCTTTGTAAAATTACAAACTATAGAAATATGAGGACGCGAATTTTCTCCATCTTTTTTCCACTGGCTTTTATATGAGGTCATCCAAGCGCCATTTCGTTTTCCTTTTCTAGGAAAGAAATCTGCATAAAAAACAGCCATAAATTCATCTTTTGAGTTGGTAACTTCATACGTTAATACCTCTTCATGGTAGGTATCAATATCATGTACTTCTATAAAGTTTAAATCAAATAATTTTTTAGCAATGGTAAAAACACCATCAATCACATTTTCAAGCTTAAAATAAGGCTTTAACTGCTCCTGGTCTAAATCAAATAATTGTTTTTTTAATTTCTCAGCATAGTAAGCTCCATCCCATTTTTGTAATTGGTCAATCCCATCTTTTTTAGCCAAATCAGCTAACTGATTGAACTCACGTCGAGCTGCTGGTTTTGCTTTTACCAACAAGTCATTTTCAAAATTTAATACATTGGCAGGATTTTCGGCCATCCGTTCTTCTAAGACAAAATCAGCATGTGTTTTATAGCCTAATAAATTAGCTCGCTCGTGGCGTAACTTTACTATATCTAAAACAATTTGTTCGTTGTTGTATTTATTGTCTTGAAATGCTTTAGCACCAAATGCTTTTGCCAATTGCTCACGTAACGTACGATCATCGGCATAGGTCATAAAGGGTATATAACTAGGATAATCTAATGTAAAGATCCATCCTTGCTTTTCTTTTTGTTTCGCAACCATTAGAGCTGCTTCCTTAGCACTATCTGGCAAACCCTTTAATTGACTTTCATCTGTAATATGCAACTCATATCCATTAGTTTCTGCCAATACATTTTCACCGAATTTCAAAGATAATTTTGATAGTTGTTTATCAATTTCACGAAGCTTTTCTTTATCAGCTTCGCTTAAATTAGCACCGTTTCTAGCAAAGCCTTTGTACTTTTTTTCTAATAACGTATGCTGCTCTACTGTTAAATCTAAATTATTTCTATTTTTATGCACAGTTTTTACACGCTTGAATAATTCTTCATTCAAACGAACGTCATTAGAAAACTCAGAAAGCCATGGTGACACTTCTTGTGCTATTTTTTGTATTTCATCATTAGTTTCAGCAGCGTTCAAATTGAAAAATATAGAGGAAATCCGTTCTAATATTTTACCTGAAGATTCCAATGCTTCAATCGTATTTTCAAAAGTTGGAATCGCTTCATTAGCTACTATTTTATCTATTTCACCTTTTGCAAGTGCAATGGCTTCTTTAAAAGCTGGTTTAAAATGTGCTTCTTTTAGCTGAGAAAAAGGAGCTGTTGTATATCTAGTGTTAAATGTTTCTAATAATGGATTATTCATATATCTTTTGTAAAACCTCTCGACTCCGCTCAAGATGACAAAATAAATGTCTGGTCTAGCGGAGTCGAGACCTTAATTAAGTTTACTTTTTTAAATCTTCAGCGGCTTTGTTTACTTTTTCTTTCAAACTTTCTTTATAGTCTAAAACACTTTGCAAGACATTTTTATCTGCAGTACCAATAATTTGAGCTGCTAATATGCCAGCATTCTTAGCACCGTCTAATGCAACTGTGGCTACAGGTACACCTCCTGGCATTTGTAAAATTGACAAAATAGAATCCCAACCATCGATTGAATTACTTGATTTTACAGGAACGCCTATTACAGGTAACGGACTCATAGAAGCCACCATACCTGGTAAATGAGCTGCCCCACCAGCACCAGCAATAATCACTGATATTCCACGTAAGTGTGCATTCTTAGCATACTCATATAATTTATCTGGTGTTCTATGTGCTGAAACAATATCAACTTCAGTCTCTATCTGCAATTCATGTAAGACAGCAATGGCATCCTGCATGACTGGCATGTCAGAATTGCTACCCATAATAATACCTACTCTGGCCATTTTAAAAGAAATAGATTTTTAATGTATTGAATATCAATATGGCATTGATATTTAGAAATTCGTATTTTTATTGGCTAAAGATACTATAAAAACTACGTTTTTAAATCAGTTTTGTAGTTCTTTTTAAAGACAAACTAGCTCGATGATACCTTTATTTAACACAGTTGTTTCTTGGTTTTTAAAGAAGCGTAAGCATCAGATGGAACTTTTTTTAAAGTATCCTGTCGATGTGCAAAACGAGCTTTTAATGCGCCTCATAGGTATTGCACAGCATACTGAGTTTGGCAAACTATATGATTTCAAATCTATTTATGATTATCGTACTTATGCCGAACGCATCCCCATTCAAAAATATGAAACTGTAGAACCCTTAATCGAGAGAACACGAAGAGGTGAACAGAATGTATTTTGGCCTTCGTCTATTCAATGGTTTGCAAAGTCGAGCGGAACTACCAATGCGAAAAGTAAATTTATTCCAGTAAGTAATGAGGCCTTAGAAAACTGTCATATGAAAGCAGGTAAAGATATGCTAGCTTTGTACATAAATAACAATGAAGATGCTGGGTTATTTAATGGTAAGGGTTTACGACTTGGTGGGAGTAGTGAGCTATATCAAGACAACAATACGTATTTCGGAGATTTATCAGCAATTATTATCGAAAACATGCCTTTTTGGGCAGATTTTAGTAGTGCCCCAAAAACAGAAACCGCTTTGATGAGTGAGTGGGAAACCAAGATGCAAGCTATCATTAATGAAACAGTTAACGAAAATATGACGAGTTTGGTAGGTGTTCCTTCATGGATGCTAGTACTACTCAATTCGGTTTTAGAAAAAACAGGTAAAAACCATATTCTTGAAGTTTGGCCCAATCTTGAAGTCTATTTTCATGGTGGTGTTAATTTCAATCCATATAGAGAACAATACAAGACTTTATTACCAAAAAATGATTTCAGATATTATGAGATTTATAATGCTTCTGAGGGATTTTTCGCAATTCAAGATCAAAACAATTCTAGTGATCTATTATTGATGCTAGACTATGGGATTTTCTATGAATTTATTCCAATGGATCAATATAAAGGTGAAGATTCGGTTGCAATTCCATTAGATCAAGTTAAATTAGATACCAACTACGCCGTTGTCATCACTACGAATTCTGGGTTATGGCGCTATCTCATTGGTGATACTATAAAATTTACCTCTTTATATCCATATAGAATACGAGTTACGGGAAGAACAAAACATTATATTAATGCATTTGGTGAAGAATTAATTATAGAAAATGCTGAAGATGCTTTAAAACTAGCATGCGAAAAAACCAATGCAACCATTTCTGAATATACGGCTGCGCCCATTTTTATGGATGAAAAAGCAAAAGGTTCGCACGAATGGATTATAGAGTTTGAAAAAGCTCCGTCTAATTTAAATTACTTTACAGAATTGTTAGACAATGCTTTAAAATCGATCAATTCTGATTATGAAGCCAAGCGCTATAATAATATGACTTTAACAATGCCAAAAGTAGTAGCGGCTGAAAAAGGAACTTTCTACAATTGGTTAAAACACAAAGGAAAGTTAGGAGGGCAACATAAGGTACCTCGCTTATCAAACGATAGAAGTTTTGTTGAAGAGTTACTTTCTAAATCAAATAATTATCATACAACATAAATAGTTTAGGTTAATGACATCTACTGAAAAAGAGGTTTCATACACCTCAACAAATTCATATACTACCTTAAACACGTTAACCAAAAAGACTAAAAATATTTGGTTTGTATGTCATGGTATTGGGTATTTGAGTCGCTATTTTCAAAAGTATTTTAATCATCTAAACCGCGAAGAAAATTATATTATTGCTCCTCAAGCGCCTAGTAAATACTATTTAGGTGGAACATATAAACATGTAGGAGCTAGTTGGCTTACCAAAGAGAATACTAAAAAAGAGATCGAAAACATTATGCGTTACTTTGATTCTGTTCTCGAAGCTGAAAAAATTCCACCCAATGTAAATTTTATTGTTCTGGGATATTCGCAAGGAGTCTCTGTGGCTGCGCGTTATGTAGCAAGTAGAAAATTAACTTGTGACCAACTCGTGTTCTTATCGGGTAGAATACCTCATGAATTAACTACGAAAGATTTTGAGTTTTTGACGTCAACTAAAGTTTCTTTTATTTATGGTACTCAGGATGAGTATTTAAATGAAGATCTTGTAGAAAAAGAGAAAAAACATTTCATAAAATTGTTTCATAATAAAGGTTTCGTAATACTATTTAAAGGGAAACATGAAGTAAGTAAAGAAGTGCTAAAAGATCTGGTTTAAATCTTACGCTCTATTACATAACTTACCATTTCTACTAGAGAATCTTTGTAGGACGATTTAGGATAACTTTCAAGTATAGACAGTGCATTATCTTTGTATTCATGCATCTTTTGAGCAGTATATTCAAGCCCACCTTGTTTTTTTACAAAAGCAATTACCTCTTTAACACGTTTTTTATCTTTATTATAATTTTTAACAGAATTAATGAGCCATCTTTTTTCGCTCTTAGAACAGTTATTTAATGTGTAAATAAGTGGCAAAGTCATTTTACGCTCTTTAATATCAATACCAGTAGGCTTACCAATTTTTTCCTCGGTATAATCAAAGAGATCATCCTTAATTTGAAATGCTATTCCTATCAACTCACCAAATTTTCGCATGCGTTGTATTTCTTCTTCTTCAGCATCTACAGATGCAGCGCCTATTCCGCAGCAAGCCGCAATTAATGTCGCTGTTTTTTGTCGAATAATCTCAAAATAAACTTCTTCGGTAATGTCTAGCTGTCTTGCTTTTTCTATTTGTAGTAATTCGCCTTCGGTGATTTCTTTTAAAGCGATAGAAACTAATTTTAGTAAATCGAAATCATCATGGTCTATAGAAAGTAATAAACTTTTTGAAAACAAATAATCACCTACCAAAACGGCAATTTTATTTTTCCATAAGGCATTAATTGAAAAGAAACCTCTACGCTGGTTGCTATCATCAACCACATCATCATGTACTAGTGAACCCGTATGAATCAGTTCTATTAAAGCTGCACCTCGATAGGTTTTCTCTCTAAAATCACCATTAGAAACCATTTTTGCTGCCAAAAACACAAACATAGGTCGCATTTGCTTTCCTTTACGACGAATAATAAAATGTGTAATTCTATTGAGTAGTGGTACTTTAGAAATCATCGATTCTTTAAACTTTTGTTCAAAGAGTTCCATTTCTTCTTGAATAGGTGCTTTTATGTGCTCAACTACTTTCAAATCTTATTAAGTACAATACCGATTACCTCTTGAAATATTGAGGCCATATTTCGCAGATTGCTTCGTCATTTCATTCCTCGCAATGACATTTATTTTCCTTTTTGTTCTATCTTGGCCCAACTATCTCGTAAAGGTACGGTTCTATTAAATACTAAATTTTCGGATGTGCTGTTAGTATCTGTACAGAAATAACCTAAACGTTGAAATTGATAACGATCTCCAAGTTTTGTCTCTTTTAAACTGGGTTCTACAAAAGCGTTTTTATTGATGAGCAACGAATTAGGATTGATAAATTCTTTAAAGTCCTTGTCTTTATGTCCGTCTGGTGCTTCGTCATTAAATAATCTATCGTACATTCTCACCTCGGCTTTTACGGCATGTTTAATAGAAACCCAATGTAGTGTCCCTTTTACTTTCCGCATACTTTCTTCAGAACCACTTCCGCTTTTACTCTTTGGATCGTACGTACAATGCACTTCTGCAATCTCTCCATTTTCATCTTTTACACAAGACTCAGCCTTTATAATGTATGCGTTTTTTAGACGTACTTCTTTACCAAGTTTTAATCTAAAGAACTTTTTATTGGCTTCTTCACGAAAATCTTCACGTTCGATATACAGTTCTCTCGAAAAAGGCACTTTTCGACTTCCTGCATGTTCATCTTCAGGGTTATTCTCAGCATCTAACCATTCTTCTTCGCCTTCAGGATAATTCGTTATTACTAATTTTAACGGATTGAGCACTGCCATTACTCTAGGCGCTGTTTTATTAAGATCATCACGAACACAAAATTCAAGTAATGCCACATCGGTTACATTATCTCGTTTTGCAATACCAGCTATTTCACTAAATTTTCTGATAGACTTTGGCGTATAACCTCTTCTTCGCAAACCAGAAATAGTAGGCATTCTTGGGTCATCCCAGCCAGACACATGCCCTTCTTGAACCAATTGCAATAATTTGCGTTTACTCATTACAGTATAACTCAAATTTCTACGAGCGAACTCACGTTGTTTAGGTCGTAATCCTCCGCTATAAATTTGATCTAAAAACCAATTGTATAATTCACGGTGCGGTCTAAATTCTAAAGTACATAATGAATGTGAAATACTTTCAATATAATCTGATTCACCATGCGCCCAGTCGTACATAGGATAAATATTCCAATCTGTACCTGTTCTATGATGTGCTTTTCGCAATACACGATATATAATAGGGTCACGCATCAACATATTTGGTGACGTCATATCGATCTTTGCTCGCAATATATGTGAACCTTCTTCAAACGCACCATTTTTCATCTTTTCAAAGAGTTCTAAATTTTGTTCGACAGAGCGATTTCTATTGGGGCTATTTGTTCCTGGTTCTGTTGGTGTTCCTTTTTGTTTAGCAATCTCTTCAGAAGACTGATCGTCAACATAGGCTTTTCCTTTTTTGATCAATTCTATTGCCCAATCATATAATTGCTGAAAATAATCTGAAGAATAGAATTCATTGGCCCAATCGAACCCTAACCACTTAATATCATTTTTTATAGCATCGACATACTCTTGTTCTTCTTTTGCAGGATTGGTATCGTCAAAACGTAAATTAACAGGTGCGTTGTACTTTAATCCTAATCCAAAATTCAAGCAAATAGAAGAAGCATGTCCTATATGCAAATAGCCATTCGGTTCTGGTGGAAAACGAAAACGAAGCTTATTTTTTGCTAATCCGTTCGCTAAATCTTCTTCTACTATTTGTTCTAAAAAATTTAATGATTTTTTCTCTTCAGACATCTCTAAAAATTGAAAGGCAAAAATAGAGAAAATATGTGATTCTACAGTAGATTTTCAGTATTTCAGACACAATACTTATTTCATTATTTTAGCTTTTCAAAAAATCATAAAAATGAAAATTACAAACAGGAGTTTACACAGAGATATTGCTTATTTTTATGTAGGATTGATTATTGCTTTCTCTTTTTCGGGAATTATTTTAAATCATCGACAAGATTGGTATCCTATGGATTATACATATGAAGATAAAGCCGTTGAAGTTCAACTACCGGATAATGAAAAAATGATTACAAAAGAATTTGTAGAAAGTTTCTCAAAGGATTGGAACGTAGAATATGACGATCACAGAATTCGAGACAATAAATTACGTGTTTATTTTAAAGACAATAAAATTCTGGATATAGATATGGCAAGCGGCAAGGGCAATCTAGAATTTAAACGCAAAACACCGATTATTGGTCATAGTATGTATTTGCATAAATCTACAGATAAATTCTGGATATGGTATTCTGATATTTTTGGAATTGCTATGCTGATCATTGCAGTTACTGGGATGTTAATTCCTGCTGGTAAAAACGGATTTAAAAAACGAGGCTGGAAACTTGCTATAGCGGGTATGTTATTTCCTCTTATATTTTTAATAATATTGTCTTAAAAAACGTTATATTTTTTTGACATAATCTGTAATAATCACAATATGTTGACCATCAACTTTTCCTTCGATGTATTTTTCATTATCTCGATCTAAAGATATTCTTCTAACTGCCGTACCTTGTTTTGCCACCATACTAGATCCTTTTACTTTTAGATCTTTAATTAACACTACTGAATCACCTGCTTGTAACACAATTCCATTACTATCTCTATGAATAACCTTATCATTATCATCTAACCCTTCTCCTGTGGCTTGCGCAAATTTTAATGCATCTTCATCTAAATAAAGCATGTCTAATAGATCTTGCGGCCAACCTTCATGTTTTAATCTTGATAACATCCGCCAAGCAACAACTTTTACAGCACTATATTCGCTCCACATACTATCGTTTAAACAACGCCAGTGATTTACATTGGTAGTTTCTGTGTTTTCAATCTGATCAATACAAACTTTACAGAGTAATACATTTTCTTCTAAACTTTCCGATTTTGAAGGAGGTATCTGATAACTCTCTAAGTTTTCTGCATTGTTACATAACTCGCATTCATTTTCACTCCTATCTTTTAGTCTTTCTAATAAACCCATTTTTAAATTTTAGTTTGGCTAAAGTAACCTTTATAATTTATTCTTCTATTTTTGATATATGATCTTAGAAACAGAACGATTGCTAATATGTGAACTTACTAAAAAAGATGCTCCTTTCTTTTTAGAATTGGTAAATGATCCTGATTGGAAACGTTTTATTGGCGATAGAAACCTACAATCATTAAAAGATGCCGGAAACTATTTAACCAAAAGAATTATACCTAGCTACAAAAATTGGGGGTTTGGATTTTATAAAGTTTCTCTTAAATCAGATAATTCACCAATAGGTATTTCTGGCTTGGTAGATAGAGATACTTTAGAACATGTAGATGTAGGTTTTGCTTTCTTGCCAAAAGGTAGAGGGAAAGGGTATGCGTATGAAAGTACTAAAGCAATATTAAATTATGCTAAAAACGTATTAAACTTGCAATCTGTCGTAGCTATTGCTAATAGTGATAATAAACAATCACATATGCTCTTAGAAAAACTAGGGCTGCAATTTGATAGTATGATATTATTACCCGATGAAACTGAAGAAATCTGTCTTTTTAAGACAAAAAAAATAGCCTAACGGCTATTCCTACTAATTTAATAAGGCTAACATAAAATTCTTAGCCTCTTCGAATATAGGAACATGTTCACGTTCCCTTTTAACCTCTTCAACTTGAGGTTGTATATTACTTAATATGTTTTCAGCAAAAGCATAATCTACTTTTCTAAAACGACTAGCTTTATAAGCATTAAAACCACTACTTGGCGATTTTGCTTCTTTAAGGATAAGACCTCCATCATAAGGATTAAAACCTTCTATAGTGTACATTTCGTTCTTTTTAAGACCACCTAAACGATACCACCTTCTTCTTGCATTTGTACAAACTACTATTTCTCCTATTTCAAAATTATGATTCATGTCTTAGCGTTTTAATTGATTCACTATAAAAACAACTGAGTTTTTAAAAACCCTACTATACTAACTGTTTTTTTTAAAAACTATTGTAAAAATCAAGGAGAAAAGCATTAATAAATACACTTTTTCAACAACTTCTCTCCTTTCTCCCCTAATTAAAAACTATTGTTAGCAGCTTGTTAAAAACTAACGAAGCAAACATATTTGTAATTCTTATTGTTGTCA
Organism: Maritimimonas sp. 2210JD6-3; assembly: GCF_056591795.1. Classification (NCBI taxonomy): domain Bacteria; kingdom Pseudomonadati; phylum Bacteroidota; class Flavobacteriia; order Flavobacteriales; family Flavobacteriaceae; genus Maritimimonas; species Maritimimonas sp. 2210JD6-3. The sequence goes on from NZ_JBWQOJ010000023.1 coordinate 40,437, forward strand.
ATAGTTAAAACCATGATTTTTAAAATTCGTGGTTTCTGGGTAGAAATACTTGACTTTTCAGAAATTTTATGTTAAAAAAATTAGTTCTCCTAAACTAATAAGCGACAATATAAAAATAGAATCTAAAGGAAATCTAAAGAATTAAAATCGACGATCTGGGCTAAAATTCTTGAGTGGTAAAGAGGTGGGGCGTTCTGAAATAATTTCAGCAACTAACTTTCCTGTCGCAGGACCCAAACTCCAACCCATCATAGCATGACCTGTGGCAATGGTTAGGTTTTTACATTTTGAAGATTTTCCTATATACGGTAAGCCATCAGGTGAGCATGGTCGTAAACCACATTGGGCAGCATCTTTTTCTTGTTGGTTAATTTTTAATCTATCATAGTATGACTCACCTGCTTTCGCAATAGCATTCACCCTAATTGGGTTTATTTTATGATTAATACCACCAATCTCCATAGTACCCGCAAAACGTGTAAAACCATTCATAGGTGTTACCGCTACTTTTGCCTCCATTAAAATAGCAGGAATCGTAATGTTAGTTTCTCTTTCAACATTAATTCTATACCCTTTTCCTGCTTGAATGGGTATTTTTATATTAAGTTTTTTAGCAAAGTTTTGACTCCAAGCACCAGTAGCAAATACAAACTCATCAGCTTTATACTCTTTGTCTTTAGTTTTCACTGATATTATCTTTTTGCTAGATACTTTTACATCTTGTACCGCTTGATTTGGAAAAATGGTTACACCTTCTTTTTCTAAATAAGTTCTTAATTGAGGCATAAACTCATTAGGTGTCATGTGTGCATCTGAATGATAATAAATAGCTCCTTTAACATTTAACCCTGCATTAGGTTCTAGTTCTTCAACTTCTTTTTTTGTTAGATTTTCAACTTTTAACCCTTCTTTGATGGCTCTTTTAGCGACATTCCATTCTGCTTCACCTGCCTTATCTGTTTTATAGAGCATTAAGAGTCCTTTATGCTGATAGAAAAAATCAAATTCATTACTTGATTTCATCTCTTCATAAAGAGATTTGCTTAATACGTTTATATCTTTAATTATAGGTATAGAACGTTCTACTCTTGATTTTGTAGCTGATTTTTTAAATGCTATTGCCCATTTGAAAAAATCATAATCTAAGCGTGGTTTCACATAAAACGGACTCGAAGCATTGAACATCCATTTAATACCTTTTGTAATCATTCCTGGAGCAGCTAAAGAAATTATATGACTTGGGGTTATATAACCTGCATTCACATACGATGCACCTGCATCCATATTCGATTGATCTATCAGTGTTACGTGATGACCTTCTTTATGCAAATAATAAGCAGCGCATAAACCCATAATACCTCCACCGATAACGACTACATTTTTTGACATAATTAAATCACCTGAAATCCGTGTGCATAAGGGTCGTCTTGATCATCTATAATAATGGTATTGTACCCATATACTTTTGCCCACCCCTTGATACTTGGCACTATTGCTAAATTACTATTTATAACTGTTTCTTCTTCTACCACACCTATAAACTTACTACCAATAAAACTTTCGTGAATAAATTCTTCTCCTTTTTTAAGCTTGCCTTTGGCATATAATTGTGCCATACGAGCTGAAGTACCCGTACCGCAAGGAGACCTATCTATAGCCTTATCACCATAAAAAACAGCATTTCTTCCTGACGAAGTAGAATCCAGAGGGTTCCCTGTCCATAACATATGACTCACGTCGCGAATTGTATCATTCTCTGGGTGAATAAATCTATCAGAATACTTTTTATTAATTCGATCTCTAACAATTTGCGAGTATTGAATAATCTTTGAAGCTGTAAAATCATGTACTCCAGAAAAATTCTTTTGAGGGTCAACAATGGCATAAAAATTTCCGCCATACGCAACATCAAATCTCAGCTCTCCTAATTCAGGACAATCAATAGTTAAGTCTTCTGCAGTTAAATAACTTTTAACATTCATCAATTTTACCCAATCTACTTTTCCTTCAGTTTGTTGATATTCAATTTCAATCAAACCAGCAGGAGCCTCCATTCTAATCTTCCCAGGAATTTTTGGTTGTATTAAGCCTTCTTCTATACCAATAGTGACTGTTCCAATAGTTCCATGTCCACACATAGGTAAACAACCCGATGTTTCTATAAATAGAATTGCAAAATCATTTTCTGGGTTATGTGGAGGATATAGAATACTACCGCTCATCATATCATGCCCTCTAGGTTCAAACATTAATCCTTTGCGAATCCAATCGTATTCTTTTAAAAAATATTGGCGCTTTTCACTCATGTTTGCCCCTATTAATCTAGGAGCGCCTTCTCTTATAACACGAACTGGATTTCCGCAAGTATGTCCGTCAATACATTTAAAAACACTGTGAGACATTAAATTTCAGCTTTGCTTTGTTCGCCGTTGACTAATCTTGAAATCGCTAAAGGATTCTCATTTTTCAACTCTTCAGGTAATAAATCATTCGGCCAATCTTGATAACTGAACGGTCGTACCCATCGTTTAATAGAATGAATGCCTACTGCCGTAAATCTACTATCGGTCGATGCAGGATAGGGCCCTCCGTGTAACATAGATGGGCAAACTTCAACACCAGTTGGTACACCATTAAAAATAATGCGCCCTACCCTATTTTTAAGTGCTTCTATAACTCCCAAGTACTGTGAAGCTTCATCAGCAGCAATAACGGTACCTGTAAGTTGGCCCTCTAGTTGTGAGATCATAGTTTCTAGTTGTTGAACATCCTCACACTGTACTATCATAGAAAATGGTCCAAAAACTTCTTGATGGAGTGTTGTATTCTCTAAAAATGTATTTCCTTCAACAGTAGTTATCGTTTGTCTCGCATAATTGTCTTGTACATCATTTTCATAATCAACAACTACTTTTAACCCAGATTGAGAAATAGCATTCTTCTTATTTTTTTCGTAAGCACCAATAATATTAGGATGTAACATACATGAAGGTTCAAGCAAGAGAATTTCTTCTGAAAGTTTTGAGATAAACTTCGTTAACTCAGTACTTTTAACTCCTAAAATGAGCCCAGGATTGGTACAGAATTGCCCAGTACCCAACGTAATTGATTTTGCATAAATCTTTGCTAAAGAATCTACTCTATTTTTTAACGCATTTGGTAATATAACAACTGGATTAACACTACCCATCTCTGCAAAAACAGGTATTGGTTCTTCACGTTTAGAGGCTAAATCAAACAAAGCTCTACCTCCTCGAATACTTCCTGTAAAACCAACAGCTTTTACATCGGGATGTTTCACTAATTGAACCCCCACTTCAATGCCAGCACTATTCAAATTAGAAAATACACCATTCGGCATCCCTGTTTTTTGGGCCGCTTTTATGATTGCAGACGCTACTAATTCGCTTGTACCAGCATGCATAGGGTGTGACTTTACTATTACTGGACAGCCAGCAGCTAAAGCGGAAGCAGTATCACCTCCGGCAGTTGAATACGCTAATGGAAAATTACTGGCACCAAAAACTACTACTGGACCTAATGGTACCATCATTTTACGTATATCTGATTTTGGTATGGGTTCACGATCAGGTAAGGCCGTATCAATCGTTGCTTCAACCCAAGAACCTTCAGTAACCAAATCGGCAAACATTCTTAATTGCCCAACTGTTCTTCCTCTTTCGCCTTTGGCTCTTCCTTCGGGCAAACCTGTTTCTGAACAATACGTTAAAATAAGTTCATCATCTAAAGCTAAAATCTCATCAGCGATTGCATTTAAAAATGCTGCTTTTCTATCTCCAGAAATAGACCTAAACTCTTTAAAAGCTTTTGACGCTAATAAAACTGCTTCATTAATTTCTTTTTCGGTTGCCTCAATAAATTCGTGTTGGTTCTCAATATTCAACTGCGGGTTAAACGTTTTATATGTTCTATTTGCCTTAGAAGACAAGGAGTTTCCTATATAATTTTTACCTGTAATCATTTATAAATTTTTATAATCTGGTAATGTTGGGCGTGTTTTTAAAGCTTCTTTAATAACCGCTAACACATATTCTCGTTCCTCTCCAAATAATGGTAATCTTGGTGCGCGCACAGTTTCAGTTCCAATACCAGTGGCTACCTCGGCCAATTTAATATTTTGTACTAATTTAGGATTTATATCTAACTCTAGCAATGGTAAGAACCAGCGATATATCTCTAAAGCTTCTTGAATTCTTCCTGCCTTTTGCAACTCATAAATTGCCACGGTTTCTGCAGGAAAAGCACAAACCAACCCAGCAATCCAACCATCCGCACCCATGAGTAAGCTCTCTAATCCTAAAGTATCAACTCCAGTCATTATTTTTAAACGATCTCCGAATCGGTTTTTAATTCTGGTAACATTAGAAATATCTCTAGTAGATTCTTTAACGGCTTCAATATTTTCACACTTAAGTAATTCTTCAAACATATCTAAAGTCACTTCTATTTTATAATCAACTGGATTGTTATACACCATTATAGGAAGTGATGTGCTCTTTGCAACTGCTTTGAAATACTCAACAGTTTCTCTATCACCCGCCTTATAGCGCATGGGCGGCAACATCATAAGCCCTTTTGCACCGTCTTCTTCAGCTTTTTCCGCCGCTTCTATAGCACCTTTTGTAGTTTGCTCAGCAATATTAATCAGTACTGGAACTTTACCTTCGACAATATCAACAGTGGTTCTAGTTAATATTCTTTTTTCATGATCGCTTAATGTGCTTGCTTCACCCAAAGTTCCGCCCAGAACAATACCATGCACTCTGGCATCTAATTGCGCATTGATATTTACCTCAAACATGGTTAAGTCTAAGGTATCATCATTATTGAATTTTGTGGTAACTGCAGGCATAACGCCTTTCCATTCTATATTCATTCTATAAATTTTACACTTCAAAATTAATGAGGAAACATTAGCTATAATAACTACATTTTATCCAATAATAATACTATTTTATCCAAAATATTTAATATAAATGATTTTATGATTAATTTTATATTATGAAAGTGTTGCCTTTTAAAATCCCTAAACCTAATAATGATGCCTTGATTTATCAAGAAGACCATGAATTTATCTTTTATGATAAATTACATCAACATGAAGAGATTCAACTGAGTTATATCGCAAAAGGGACTGGAACTTTAATCGTTGGTGATACTGTAAACACCTATAACCAAGGAGATATTCTTATTATAGGAAGTAATCTTCCTCATGTTTTTAAGAGCGAGCATTCTGATAAAAAATCTCTAATGATAACTTTATTTTTCACTAAAGATTCATTTGGAAGTAATTTTTTTCTACTAGAAGAATTAAAATCTACTGAAGTATTTTTTGAAAAATCTATCAATGGATTTAAGGTAACAAAACACAGATGTCATGATATATTTCTAAAACTAAAAGATCTAAACAAGTTTGAACGGTTCCTATCATTAATGACCTTACTTCAAATTTTATCTAAAGCAAAACACAAACTATTATCATCATTCATTTATAGAAAACAATATTCAGATAATGAAGGAAAGCGTATGAGTGCGGTTATGGAGTTTACATTCAACAATTTTAAGAATGGTACCACATTAGAAGAAGTAGCCTCTATAGCAAACATGACAAAAAATGCTTTTTGCAAATATTTTAAAAAAAGAACTGACAAAACTTATTTTTCTTTTTTAAATGAATTGAGAGTTGAACATGCTTGCAAACTATTATTAGCTCATAAAGAACTATCTATTTCTGAAGTCGCTGAACAATCAGGTTTTAACAACATCTCTAATTTCAATCGTACATTCAAAAAACTTAAAAATGCAACCCCATGTAACTACAAAACATCATTTTAATTTTTAAAAAGTCAAAATTATTTTGATTCTTAAATTTTAATCTCTACATTTATAGAGTTAATTCTAATTTTGTAGAGCATGAAATTGACTCAGACTGAAGAACAGCTTATGAAACATCTTTGGAAGCTTGAAAAAGCTTTTATGAAAGATTTATTAAATGCTTATCCTGAACCCAAACCTGCCACAACTACAGTTGTTACTCTTTTAAAAAGAATGATCGACAAAGGGTTTGTTGCTTACAATCTATATGGTAAGTCTAGAGAATATTATCCACTCGTAAAGAAATCAGCTTATTTTTCTAAGCATGTAAATGGGTTGATAAAAAATTTTTTTAATGATTCTGCTTCTCAGTTTGCTTCCTTTTTTACCTCGGAAACAAATTTATCAACCACTGAACTAGAGGATATTATTAAACTAGCAGAAAAAGAACTTAAAAAGAAGAAAAAATGATACTATACTTAATAAAATCAAGCATTTGTCTATCTCTTTTCTTAGTGATTTATCATTTATTTTTAGAACAAGAAAAAATGCATAAGTTTAATAGGTTGTTTTTATTGGTGACAATATTATTTTCTTTTTCTATTCCATTTTTACAATTAGATTTCACTTTATTTAATACTACCGAAGTAAGTAAAGATTTATTATTAGCAAATCAAAATTTTGAAGTAGTACAGATAGATGAGAGCGTCAATTCTTCTTTTTTAGAATACTTTTTTTTAGTGGTTTATTTGTTAGGTACATCAATAATGCTTTTTAGATTTTCTAGAAATCTGTATAAAATATATTCTTCAAAAAAAGAAGGTTCTCTTATTAAGAGAAATGGCTATACGTTAGTTTTATTAGAGAAATCACTTCCACCTCATTCTTTTTTAAACACAATTTTCATTAATAAATCACTCTATGAAAATGGCAAAATAAATGATTGTATTATTCAGCATGAATTAAGTCATGTAAAACAAAAACATTCATTAGATATCATTTTTATTGAAGCATTGCAATTATTATTTTGGTTTAACCCAATATTATATTACTATAAAAAAGCAATAAAATTAAATCATGAATTTCTGGCTGATTCAGCTGTACTATCGTCAATAGGAGATTCATCAATTTATATAAATACATTACTCAAAAATATTTTCCGGAATAACCCAAGCTACTTGGCCAGTAGTATAAATTATTCATTAACTAAAAAAAGGTTTACTATGATGACAAAAAATAAGTCAAAAACAAAAATGCTATTTAAACAACTATTGCTAATTCCAATATTTATATGCTTTGTATTCTTATTTAGTACAAATGCAGAGGCTCAAGAAAAGGGGGCGTCTAGAGAGCTTATGAAAGAATATACTTCTAAAACTAAAGACAATGTTATTAAAGGAAGTGATGTAAAAAGACTTAAATACATTTATAATTTAATGTCTGATAAGCAAAAGGAAAGCGTAAGCCCGATTCCACCTCCACCTCCGCCAACGCAAAAAAGTGAAATGACTTTTAAATCTAAGGATGGAAAAATTATAATCAAAAAGAACAAAGATGTTCCTCCACCACCTTTTAAAAAAGATGTAGATTATTATATCAATGGAAAAAAAGTAAATTATAAAAAGGTAGAAAAACTTGATCTGAAAATGATAAAAAGCGTAAATGTTAAAAAAAGTGAAGGTAAAAAAGGTGCAGTGTATATAATACTAAAATAAGAATATAAAAACCGCTCAATTTAGAGCGGTTTTTATAATTGTTCTCTTAATTTCTTAGGCATTTTTGCTACCACCAAATCATACGAATGATCAATTAATTTTCTTATAAAATCTGAAGGTAAATTAGAAAACTCAACGGTATTCCATAACTTTTTATTCATATGGTAACCTCCATAAATAAGCCCATTGTATTCTTCTCGTAATTCAATTGACCATTCAGGGTCACACTTTAAATTTACCTGAGGTGGTAAGCGCTCTAATCCTGTTAACGCAAACATCTTACCTAATACTTTAAAAACTAATGTAGTTTCATCAAAAGGAAACTCTTCTGTTACTCCTTTTTTATTCAGGCAATATTCGCGTAGTTCTTCTATATGCATTATCGTTCTGAAGAAAAAACTCTAGTAAAAATAAATACAAAATTGTCACAACAAGGATCAGTCATTTGTAGTGTACTTTCAGATACAAATTTAATCTCTTGTTGCGCCTGATGATCAAAACCAAGTCCCTGACTTTCAAAAATTGCCAATGTAGTATATTCAATACTAATTTGATCTTCTTTATCAGATAAGATAAAAGGTGAAGAATACACTTCATTACCATCAATAAATTTCTTAAAGTTATTATCTTTGGTAAAACTGATAAACATCGTCTTTCCAGAGTTTTCAGGATTCACAGTAATACCTGCAATGCTACCTGTTGATTCAAGCCATTGCCAAGTACCCTTTAAATCTTCTATTATAATCTCATTTTGAGAGATTTCATTTTCACTACAAGAAATAAGATAAAAAACAGCTAAAAGTAACATCATATTTTTCATAATACGCTTATTTATTAATAATAGGATACAAAATACGTATTTACGTTGCTTAGATTTTATCTCTTTAATTGATACGTATTTACTCCTCTATTTCATATAAAATAGGTTTACTTGGCGAGGCATCATTTTCAAATGGCGCAATTTGAAGATTTAAGAAGTATGTACCATCTTTTACTTGATTGGGTACATAAATAAGTTCTGTAATGGTAGCATCCATACGAAGCTTTCCAGAAGTATTCCAAAAAGCATTGTGACATACCAATTCTCCGTCATCATGCTCTTTATCAACACTCGGTAAATCAATTAATAAATGCTTTACACCTTTAGATTTCAAATAAATAGCTACCTCTTCTAGTAAATAAGGCCAATTTGTATGTGAGTACTGTGCACTCTTTTTATCATTCGTATTAGGCAAAGTACGAATGATTACCGCTTCTCTTTTTTTATTCCCTAGTGCAAACTGTAGTTGCTTTTTAGAGATCACGAAATCATCTTCCTTTTTCTCTGGAGCCACCGTAATTAATTCAGCCAAAAAGAAAAATTGCTTTAAATTCTGATTAACTGACAGTACATCTTCTGTGATATGACCTACACATTCGGTATGAGTGCCATGCGCATGCGGATTAAAGCGTATGGTATTAAAATTTATTGCTGCACCTTCTTCGACGCTTATAATAGCATCATCTAACTTCTCTGGTTGAATAGTAGGTTCGTCTATATACCAAACACTAACATTATCTTTAGAAGCACGAAGTGGTATTGAAAGATCAATAGGTTTTGTTAAGTTAATTTGATGTTTTTTTGAATTGTAAAGTATCGTTGCCAGCATTACAAGTTTAATTTAAATAGATCTGAAGAAATTCCGTCACTTAAAAATTTTCCTTCATTTGTAGTTAACAATTTATCGTTTTCAATATACAACAATTGTTGCTTAATATAAGGTAATGCTTGCTGTAAAAGATAGTCTTTATATGTACTACCAAAGGTTACCTCAACATATGGTAAAGAAACACCCCACATGGTTCTAAGCCCTGTCATTACTGTTTCATTATAGCGATCGGTTTTTGTTAAAAGCTCTTCAGTTCTTGGTAATTTATTTTCGGCTAATGCCTTTATATATTTTATATTATTTCTGACATTCCAACTTCTTTTTTCACCATTAAATGAATGTGCTGAAGGACCAATACCCATATAGGATTTCCTCTGCCAATAGGCCGAATTATTTTGACTAAAAAAGTCTTCTTTACCAAAATTTGATACTTCATAATGTACATAGTTATGCTCAGAAAGTTTATCAACTAGTATATAAAATTGCCTTTGTGCTTGTTCATCATCTACATTTTTCACAATACCTTTTTTAATAAAATTATATAAAGCTGTTTTTGGTTCTACGGTTAAGGCATAACTTGAGATATGTGGTATTTCAAATAACAAAACTGTCTCTATATTCTCCAACCATTGATCATCTGTCGCATTTGGAATACCATAAATCAAATCGACCGAAATATTTTTAAAGTGGGAAGTCGCGAGTGACAATGACTTTTTGGCTTCTTTAGTATTATGGGCACGATTCATCAATTTTAAGTCATTATCAAAAAAGGATTGAACACCAATGCTGAGTCTATTAATTTGTGTGTTAGCTAATTCAGTAATTTTCTCTTTCGATAGATCATCTGGATTCGCTTCTAGTGTTATTTCTGGATCATTTACAACGTGATAATTTTGATAAACAGTATCAATCAGTAATTTAATTTCATCTGCTGAAAGTAAACTGGGAGTACCTCCACCAAAATAGATCGTTTGCACTTTTAGCTCAGCAAACTCATTTTTGCGCAACTGTAATTCTTTCATTAATGCATTCATCATATTATCTTTCTGCGAAAGTGACGTAGAAAAATGAAAATCGCAGTAATAACATGCTTGCTTACAAAATGGAATATGGATATAGATTCCTGCCAAATGATTAATTTGATGATTTGACAATTAGTTGACTAAATAATTTTTCTAAAACTCTCATTGTTAAATTAGTCAATTATCTAATTAACTTTCTTAGGGTTGTTCTTTACAAAACTTGCCCAACCAGAATAACTTTTACCTACTGTAACACGATCGGCATTGTAGAAATGACACACAGCAGCAGCCAAGCCATCCGTAGAATCCAAATTAGTTGGTAATTCTTTTAGTCCTAACGTACTTTGCAACATTCTTGCTACTTGCTCTTTACTCGCATTACCATTACCAGTAATGGCCATTTTAATCTTCTTAGGAGAATATTCTGTAATAGGTATTTGACGCGATAAACCTGCAGCCATCGCTACACCTTGCGCCCGACCTAATTTCAACATGGATTGCACATTTTTACCATAAAAAGGGGCTTCAATAGCAATTTCATCTGGGTGGTAGGTTTCTATTAATTCAATAGTTCTTTCAAAAATGATTTTGAGCTTGGTATAGTGATCTTCATATTTTTTTAGATGTAGCTCATTAAGCTGCATAAATTGCATCTGCTTTTTCACAACCTTAATCAAACCAAAACCCATAATTGTAGTTCCCGGATCAATGCCTAATATTATTTTTTCTGAACTCAAATAAAAAGAATTACTTTGCAACAATGTACAATTCGTTGCCATACAAAACTAAACAATTCCTGTTTCTTTTAGTGAAATTAGCCATTATAGTTGGCGCTTTTTATTTTATATATAATAAGGTCGTTTATAATGAACAAATCGGTTTTCAAGATTTTTTAATTCAGCTCGAAAAAAGTATTGCCGCAAGTACTAGTACTTTGTTTATTCTTTTAGCATTAACAATATGCAATTGGTTCTTTGAAATTCTAAAATGGAAAAGTTTAGCATCGTATGTATCTAAAATTTCTGTTACTGCCGCTGCTAAACAAAGTTTAGGTTCTTTAACGGCTTCGTTGTTTACACCGAATAGAATTGGTGAGTACGGAGCAAAAGCTATTTATTTTGGTAAAGGAAAAAGACGAAAAATCATGTTGCTTAATTTATTAGGTAATATAAACCAAATGGCTATAACGACGCTTTTTGGTGTTGTTGGTCTTATCTATTTTCTTAGTACATATCAAGTAGATTTAGAAGTCTATCGATTACGACGATTTATATATTTGTTTGCGTTTATTATGATTTTTGGCTTTTTTGGAAAGCGTTATGGCGCAAAAAAAATTCGAGGATTTTATATTGATAAAGTTATCGGTTTTATTAAGAAAATGCCCTTCTCACTACATGTTAAAAATTTATTTTTTTCTGCAATTAGGTATTTAATATTTTCATTTCAGTTTTACTTTCTGTTAACCGTTTTTAAGGTTGATATCGATTATTTTACTGCCATCATGCTTATAAGTAGTATGTATCTTTTAGCATCATTAATACCGAGTTTAACTTTTTTTGATTGGCTTATTAAAGGATCTGTAGCGGTTTGGGTATTTAGTTTTTATCCGGTTAATGAACTTCGTATTATTACCATCACTTTAGTGATGTGGGTATTAAATTTTGCCATTCCTGCAATTTTCGGGAGCTATTTTGTGTTAAATTTTAATTTCTCAGCGTTATATGAGACAAAAAACGGTATTGAATGATTATTGCAGCTATCATCATAACATTAGTGTATGTTACCATTATTTGTTCATTTATCATTGGCTTTGATCGTGTTAAAAAATTTGAACTATTAAATGACAAGCTAATTAATTCTTTTTCTATTATTATTCCTTTTCGAAATGAAGCTCAAAATCTCCCTGAATTATTAAATAGTTTAAAGCAACTTAACTATCCAAAGGATAAATTCGAGTTTATTTTTGTTGACGATGACTCTACAGATGATTCAATTACGATTATTGAGACTTCTTTTATGAATACATCCTACAACGTTACTATTTTAAAAAACCAGAGAAAAACAAATTCTCCTAAAAAAGATGCTCTAAATACTGCCATTGAACAAGCAAAATTTGATTGGATACTTACCACAGATGCAGATTGCGAGGTATCAAAAAACTGGTTAAAAGCATTTGATGATTTTATACAAAATAAGCAACCATTCATGATTGCCGCTCCCGTAACTTATAAAAATACAACGACCTTCTTAGATCGTTTTCAACTATTAGATCTATTAAGCTTACAAGGAAGTACTATAGGAGCTTTTGGTATTAAAAAACCCTTCTTATGTAATGGAGCAAATTTATGTTATACAAAAGCTGTTTTTAAGGAGGTACATGGTTTTGAAGGAAACATGATTCTAGCCAGTGGAGATGATATGTTCCTTATGGAAAAAATTGTGAAAAAACATCCCACAAAAGTGAGATATATAAAATCTTTAGAGGCATTAGTTACTACAAAACCCGAAGCTAGTTTACAAGATTTAATACAACAACGAATACGTTGGGCTTCAAAAGCTACTGGATATAACAATAACTTTAGCCGTTTTGTTGCTATTACCGTTTTTTTAATGAGTCTTCTATTGGTATTTCTTTTAGTCGCATCTGTAGTAGGTTATTTTAAATGGTCTTATTTAATTTTATTATTCGGCGTCAAGGCTTTAGCAGATATGAGTCTTCTATTTAAAATGGCTCGTTTTTTCAATCAAAAAAGTGTTTTAGCATCATTTGTTATCAGCAGTCTCGTCTATCCCTTTTTTAGTATGTTTGTAGTAATACCTTCTTTATCTGGAGGGTACCGATGGAAAGACCGACGGTTTAAAAAATAAATCAGCCTACATGTCAATACTTAATTATAGAACTTCAAATCCTGCTTTCACAAATTATATCTGGAAGAGTAAAAAATCAACGATTAAGAAAATGTCGCTTACCGGAATCTTTTTGAAGTCACTTTTTTGCTTGGGACTCGTTGGATTAACGACATGGTACGTTTGGGATTTGGTAAATAAAGGTGTTAATGTAAAGTGGTACACCTCAATAGGTATGTTAGCTGCTATATTTTTTAGTTTATTAACGTCCTTTAAGCGTACATGGGCTCCTTTTACGACACCATTATATGCCTTAGCAAAAGGATTTTTTTTAGGAGGAATTTCTGCATACGCAGAACAGCGTTTTCCTGGAATGCCTATGAAAGCCGTTAGTATTACGATACTTACGTTTTTTGTAATGCTTATACTTTACAAAGCCAGCATTATCAAGGTTACCAGACGCTTTAGAAGTGTTGTGATAAGTGTCGCTATAACCATCATGTTTATTTATATTATTAACTGGATATTAACCATTTTCGACCTCAGTTTACCATTCGTTTGGGGTACGTCTTGGTTCGCTATAGGCTTTAATGTCGTGGCAGCTTTAGTAGCTTCATTTTCATTATTACTCGATTTTGACTTTATAGATAGAAAAATAGGACGTGCTCCAAAATACTACGATTGGGTAGCTACTTGGGGATTGCTCGTAACATTAATATGGTTATACATTGAAGTATTACGACTCATGAAAAAACTAGCCATTAGATTTTAACGTATTGTTCGCACCACTACTGCTAATTTATATTGAGAATTTACAGGTATGTCTCGCTTTTTAGCGGGTAAATCTAAAATAGGAAGTTCATTAATACTTTGTCGTATTATACTATCTAACTCAGGCACATTTTGTGTAATACTTTGTGGAGAGTTAATGGCTATAACTTTCGTTTTACCGTTACTATTTATTAAGAGCTCGACATACGACGAGTCATTAACAGTTTCCTTAACTTGATAATTAATTTGATGAAGTTTTTCTGATAACAACTTCGTTAAAGTAGCCTCAAAACAAGACTTTTGAGCTTGTTTATCATCTAATTCACTACAATTTGAAAATAAAGGATAATCATCTACCGAAGTGTAATCAATAACGGTATCTAACACCTGAATATTTTTAGAGGCAGTACTACTTGAAGACGTTTTGCTACAAGAAATTAAAGTAAATAGTAAGAAAATGACTGCTACTGTACGCAAAGACATTGTTAACCGATTGACAACGTGAAAGTACAATTTTTTTAGTTCAATGTAAATTGATTATTCTGCTTTTATGAACAATGCTTTTTTAATTTCTTTTATTCTTTGCTTAGCATAGGCTGTTTGTTCTTTATTCTTATTAAGGTGTTTTAAAATATAGTTCTCGAAATGTTGTAAAGCAATCTTCTTATCCTTGTAATATGTATCTGAGATAATAGCTAATTGATATTTTAAAGTATAATCAGAAGGATTAATTTTTAATCCTTTTTCTAACGTCTTTAAGGCTACCTTGTAAAGCTTTTGCTCTACTTGAGCCATTGACAAGTAATAATAATATTCAGCCATATTTGGCTGTTCTTTAAAAATTGCCAGCATAAAATGTAATTGCGCTTTCTTAAATTTTTCTAATTTGTAATAATTTAGACCTATATTATAATTTATGGAGGCATCGTTAGTATCTTTTCGAGCCGCTTTCTCTAAATATAAGATGGCTTGTTCATAATTTTCTATTCTATTATAACACAACCCGAATAGTTTTAATGTAAAGCTTGTTTCGAAATTTAATTTTTCTAGTTTTTTGAGATACACTAAGGTCGTATCATATTGTTTTCTTGCATATTCAGTCTGTGCTTTTAATTGTAAAAAATTTAAACTTTTAGGGTACAGTCTTAATCCTTTATCAATGAATAAACGAGACGAGTCTTTTACATTTACAATTTTGTAGAATTTTGCCAATTCATAAATACTCTTTATATGTGTTGTATCTAGCTTATACGCTTGTAAATATCCTATTGAAGCATCCTTTTTTAATTTGTTATAAGCTTCTCCTAGCTGGTAGTGATAATTCGGATTTTCAGGATCCTTGTCAATAAGTTCTTGCAATAAATCAACAGCTTTATTCACTTTCCTATTACCCATGTATAATTTGGCAAGTTGATATTTTAATAATAAATTGTTTGGATTGTTTTGAACAATTTCATTGTACAACTGTATTGCCTTTTCTGCGTTACCAATTGCTTGGTAGCATTTACCCATTTCTTCTTTTATTTTTAGAGATGGCTTTACAGTATAAGCTTTTTGATAAAACTTAATAGCTTTTGAGTAGCTACCCACTTTTTGATAAATATTGGCTATTTTTTGAATTTCAAAAAATGTAGGTTCTTTTTGTTCTTCTAACCTTATTAGTGCAGATTTATAATCACCCGTTTTAAGTAAACTATCCGCAATTTTTAAAACCGAAATTTGTGCTTCGGTTTTAAAAATCAACAATGAAAATAAAATAAAGATTAAAATCTTATTCATAAACTTATTCTACTTCAAATGTTATGGGAAGTTGATAAGGTACTCTAACATTCTTACCATTATGCATTCCAGGTTTCAACTTAGGTAAATTAGCTACTATTCTTCTAGCTTCATCTTCTAATTCTTTGTGGGGAGCTCTTATACCAGATATTTCGATATCACCTTGCGCAGTTACTTTAAATAAAGTGAAAATTCTTTTTTTACCAGAAGATAAATTAAGAGAATTTGCCAAGGTTATGTCGAAATTATTCTTTACATGCTCTTGTATTTTTTTATTAAAGCAATCTTTAGGGTTACTACTTCCTTCACAACCTGGAAATATTGGAGCCTCATCAACAACAGCAAATGGAATATCATCTAACGTTACTGTTCTATTATCTTGTGTTTCCCTTATTTCAAGAATTTCATTTGAGTTTGCTAAGAGTTTTTCTTTTTTATATAAT
>NZ_JBWQOJ010000024.1:0-55797 GCF_056591795.1 Maritimimonas sp. 2210JD6-3
ATTGATAAAATGAGACAAGATATGATGGCAAGGCAGAAAAAGTTTTTAGATAAATATCAGTCAGAATTTAATAAACCTGAAAACGAAAACTAATTAGTTTTCGTTTTTTTTGAATACCATTTCTTTAATATTGAGGAGATTAGTTGTATTAAAGAATGAAATTCGTTACATGACTAAAAAAGAAAACTAAATTAATCGCTATAGAATCTAATAATATCTACATAGATTTTAAATACAATAAAACTTGATGCTTGTTATTTCAAATTGTATTTTTATCATGTAAAAGAATATAGAACATGAAAGTAATTATCTCACCCGCCAAATCATTAGATTGCGAATCGCAAATACCTACTAATACGTTTACACAGCCATCTTTTTTAGAGAAGTCAGAAAAATTAGCTGGAGTGTTGAAAAAGAAAAGTGCCAAGCAACTTTCTAAATTAATGAGTATTTCAGATAATTTAGGGCAATTAAATTATGAACGCAATCAGAATTGGTCTTTACCTTTTACGCCCGATAATGCAAGACAGGCAATTTATACGTTTAAAGGAGATGTTTTCCGCGGATTTGATGTAGATAGTTTACCTGAAAATAAATTAGATCAATTGCAGGATAAATTACGCATAATTTCAGGGCAATATGGTCTCTTAAAACCACTTGATTTAATGCAACCGTATCGCTTAGAGATGGGAACACGCCTTAAAGTAGGTAGAAAAGATAATCTTTATCAGTTTTGGGACACTTCAATCACGGAAACCTTGAATAATGAACTAGATGATAATGAGGTTTTTGTAAATTTAGCAAGTGCCGAGTATTTTAAAGCGATTAAACCTAAACTTCTAAAGGTTCCAGTGATTACGTGTATTTTTAAAGACTTTAAAAATGGGCAGTACAAAACGATTATGACCTTTGCTAAACTGGCCCGCGGTTATATGACACGTTATATTATTGATCATGATATTGAAACCATAGAAGGCTTAAAAGGTTTTGATAGAGAAGGCTATGCTTTTGACGCAAATCTATCTACAGAAACAGAGTTGGTTTTTACGCGTTAAATGAAAAAGAACATTGGTAAATTTTTTAAAATAGGAGTAGTTGGAGCTCTGGTTTTAGTGTTGCTAATTTTTCTTTCAAATTTTAAAATAGAAAGTGCTGCTAAAGACAAAACGTTTGATAGTGTAGAAGCCATATCGAAGAATAAAGTAGGTTTGGTTTTAGGAACTTCTAAGTATTTAACAAATGGTAGGGCTAACTTGTATTACAGTTATCGAGTTGAAGCAGCCGTGGCACTATTTAAAAAGGGCAAAATAGCATACATTATCGTGAGCGGTGATAATGCTACCAAAAGTTATAACGAGCCCATAACATTTAAAAATGATTTAATAAAGGCAGGCATACCTGAAGATAAAATATATTTAACGTGAGTTCGACGAAAAGAACAGAAAATTATATAAAAATCAATTATATACGTCATTACGAAGACGTTTAGTCTGAAGTAATCTTTCTTTTTGAATAAGATTGCCACAAAAAACTTCATTTTATTACGTTTTTTCGCAATGACGTTTTAGTTTATAAAGAACTCAAAGTTTAGTTGCATCGAACTCACGTTATTTAGATTATGCAGGATTTCGAACCTTAGACTCTGTAGTTAGGGTAAAGGAAATATTTGGTCAAGATAAGGTGACTATTATTTCGCAGCAATTTCATAATAAGCGTGCTATTTATTTGGCAGAAAATTTTGGTATAGAAGCTATTGGCTTTAATGCCAAAGATGTTTCTGGTCGTTATGGTTTAAAGGTTAAACTCAGGGAGTATTTGGCCAGAACAAAAGTTTTTTTAGATATCTTATTTAATGTGCAGCCTAAATTTTTAGGTGATACAGTAATAATAGATTAACAATCACTTAAACTAACTTTTACGGCTAAACCACCTTCTGAAGTTTCTTTGTATTTAGTATGCATGTCTTTGGCGGTTTCCCACATGGTGTCAACTACTTTATCTAAAGGTACTTTTACATTTTTTGGATCCGTTTCTAAGGCTAGCTCGGCAGCATGAATTGCTTTTATAGCGCCCATAGAATTGCGTTCTATGCAGGGTACTTGTACTAAACCACCAATAGGATCACAAGTTAACCCTAAGTGATGTTCCATAGCGATTTCTGCGGCGATCATTACCTGTTCAGGACTTCCGCCTAACAACTCACATAGAGCAGCAGCTGCCATGGCTGATGATACACCAATTTCTGCTTGGCAACCACCCATGGCTGCAGAAATTGTAGCACCTTTCTTAAAGATACTACCTATTTCACCTGCGACTAATAAAAATTGCTTAATATGGTTGAAATCAGCGTCATGATTTTCTATTGTCATATAATACATCAATACAGCCGGAATTACACCAGCGCTACCATTGGTGGGTGCGGTAACTACGCGTCCTAAAGAGGCATTTACTTCATTCACACTTAAGGCAAAGCAGCTTACCCATTTTAATATCTGACGAAATTTCACCTCAGTTTTACGAATGGTTTCTAACCATTCTTCTGGAGAGTTATAAGTCAAATCTCCTTTTAGTTTTTGATGCATATCAAATGCTCGGCGTCTTACGTTTAATCCACCAGGTAAAGTACCTTCGGTATGGCAACCCATATACATGCATTCTAACATTGTGTGCCAAATACGTTGTATTTCAAAATCAATTTGTTGTTCAGAACGAATTGATTTTTCATTTTCTATAACTACTTCAGAGATACTTTTGTTTAAGTTATGACAATACGCTGTTAACTCTGTTGCTTTTTGTATTGGATAAGGAAATGTATTAAAAATTGATAGGTTCTTTTTTGCATTTTTACGTTCTTTTTTTACAACAAAACCGCCGCCAATAGAATAATAGGTCGCGCTTACTTTTTTATGAGGTAGCACAGCAGTAAAAGTAATTCCATTGGCATGAAATGGTAAAAAATCACGATTAAAAATGATAGAATTTTTAATATTAAATGGAATCTCTAATTCTTTATTTAAATTCAAGATTTCGGTATTCTCTATCTCATCAATAATCTTTGATATATTCTCAACAGGAACTGTTTCAGGATCAGCGCCTGATAATCCTAGTAAAATAGCAAGATCAGTAGCATGTCCTTTTCCCGTTAATGACAAAGAACCGTATAGGTCAACTTTAACGCCTTTAACTGCATTAAAAAGCTTATCGTTCTTTAGTTCTTTTATCCAACGTTCGGCAGCACGCCAAGGTCCTAATGTATGAGAACTAGATGGCCCAACACCAATCTTTAACATGTCAAAAACACTAATGCTTTCCATTATAATGATACTTTTGGCTAAAGTAAAAAAAGGATTAATTAAGACAGCTTTTATGCTCAAATTATTTCAATAACATCGAAGTTTATGACACTCTGTCATTTTATTTAAGATTTTCCTGTCAAAGTACCTTGAAAAAAGCTGCTGGCACAGTCATTGACTAGAATAAAGCATATTAGAATTTTGAAAACAAAAACAACAAAACAATATTATGAGTAAAATTATAGGAATAGATTTAGGAACAACCAACTCATGTGTTTCTGTAATGGAAGGTAATGAGCCAGTTGTAATTCCTAATGCTGAAGGTAAAAGAACTACACCATCGGTAATTGCTTTCGTTGAAGGAGGTGAGATTAAAGTAGGTGACCCTGCGAAGCGTCAGGCAGTTACAAACCCAACAAAAACGGTATATTCTATTAAACGTTTTATGGGTAATAAGTTCTCTGAATCTACTAAAGAGGCAGAGCGCGTACCCTATAAAGTGGTAAAAGGTGATAATAATACACCTAGAGTTGATATTGATGGTCGTTTATATACACCTCAAGAATTGTCAGCAATGGTATTGCAAAAAATGAAAAAGACTGCCGAAGACTACTTAGGTACTTCTGTAAGTCAGGCTGTAATTACGGTTCCGGCATATTTTAACGATGCGCAACGTCAAGCAACCAAAGAAGCGGGTGAGATCGCAGGATTGAAAGTTGAGCGTATTATTAATGAACCAACTGCGGCTGCACTAGCTTATGGAATGGATAAAAAGAATGAAGACAAAAAAATTGTTGTATTTGACTTTGGTGGAGGTACGCATGATGTTTCTATCTTAGAATTAGGTGATGGTGTTTTTGAAGTATTATCTACAGACGGTGATACACATTTAGGTGGTGATGATGTTGATGAAAAGATCATCAATTGGTTAGCCGAGGAGTTTAAGTCTGAAGAAAATATGGACTTACGCGAAGATCCGATGGCATTACAACGTTTAAAGGAAGCGGCCGAAAAAGCGAAGATTGAATTATCATCGTCTATGCAAACAGAAATTAACTTACCGTATATCACGGCTACGGCTAGTGGCCCTAAGCACTTGGTAAGAACATTGACTAGATCACATTTTGAGAAGTTAATTGATGACTTAATCAAAAGAACAATTGAACCATGTCAGACAGCATTGAAGAATGCAGATCTTTCAACAAGTGATATCGATGAAATTATCTTAGTAGGTGGTTCAACACGTATTCCTGCTGTACAAGAAGCAGTAGAGAAGTTTTTCGGCAAGAAACCTTCTAAGGGTGTGAATCCAGATGAGGTAGTTGCGGTAGGTGCTGCGATTCAAGGTGGTGTATTAACAGGTGATGTAAAAGATGTATTGTTATTAGATGTTACACCATTATCATTAGGTATTGAGACCATGGGTAATGTAATGACAAAATTGATTGAAGCAAACACTACAATCCCAACTAAGAAATCACAAGTATTCTCAACAGCTGCAGATAATCAGCCTTCTGTAGAGATTCATGTATTACAAGGTGAACGTGCGATGGCTGCTGATAATAAAACCATTGGTCGTTTTCATTTAGATGGAATTCCACCAGCGCCAAGAGGAGTACCTCAGATTGAAGTTACTTTCGATATTGATGCGAATGGTATTATTAATGTGTCTGCAAAAGATAAAGGCACTGGTAAAGAACATAACATCAGAATTGAAGCTTCTTCTGGTTTAACAGACGAAGAAATAGAAAAGATGAAAGCTGAAGCTGAAGCTAATGCTGAAGCAGATAAGCAAGCAAAAGAAACGGCTGAAAAGATTAATGGTGCTGATTCTATGATTTTCCAAACGGAAAAGCAATTAAGTGAATTTGGTGATAAATTATCTGATGATAAAAAAGCACCGATTGAGGCTGCTTTAGAAGAATTAAAAAAAGCACATGAGTCTAAAGATATTGCACAAATTGATGCTGCAATGGAAAAGATTAATGAAGCTTGGAAAGTAGCCTCTGAAGAAATGTACAAAGCACAACAGGAAGCACAAGCTGCTGGTGGCCCAACTACAGATGCAGGAGCCAATGGTTCTGCAACTGAAGGCGATGATGTACAAGATGTAGATTTTGAAGAAGTGAAAGAAGAGTAATAACCATAGGTTATGTTAACTATAAACACTATTTTAGTAAACACGAAAACAGTAATCATGAAATATTTTATCTATTCTTTTATTCTTGCATTCTCGTTATATTCATGTAAATCTCAGACGAAGTCAGAAATCATTGAAATTGATCGAGAGGAACTACTTAGTAATTTAAAAACTATTTCTAGTGATGCCTACGAGGGTAGGGGATTTGCCACTAAGGGTAATAGAAAAGCACAACAATTTATGGTTGAAAGGTTTAAAGCCATGGGTATTGATAGTGCTTTTCTTGAAGGATATATTCAAAAATTTTCACACACTATTAAGGGTAAGAGACGACTAAGAATGTTTCCACTGGAGGGTGATTTTAGCGATGTTGCTAACATACCTGATACCACATTAGTGGGAGGTAATGTAGTGGCAAAAATACAGGGTAAAACAGATCAAGTTATTGTAATTACGGGCCATCTAGATCATTTAGGTATTCGAAACGGTGAGATTTACAACGGAGCTGATGATGATGCATCTGGTACCATAGCACTTTTGGCAATAGCAGCTTATTTTAAAGACAAGAAGCCCAATCACACTTTAATTTTAGCGGCTGTAGATGCTGAAGAAATTGGCTCTCCAGGGTGTCAATATTTGCTGGATAATTTTCCTGTTGATCAAAAAAATATTGTATTGAATGTAAACATGGATATGATCGCGCACAACGATTCCCTAGAATTGTACGCTTCAGGTTTATATCATTACCCGCAATTAAAGCAGCCACTAGAAGACATTAAATCACCTATTAAGCTTTTATATGGTCATGACGATCCGAATAATAAAGAGCAAGATGATTGGACTTTTTCTTCCGATCACAGAATTTTTCATAATCAAAAGATCCCTTTTATCTACTTCGGAGTAGAAGATCATAAAGATTATCATAAGCCAAGTGATACATTTGAAAATATAAATCAAGATTTTTATGTAGAAGCTGTAAAACTCATTATTCAGGCAATTGAAAATTATGACACATATTTGCTAAAAGATTAACTATGAACGACCAAACGCACAAGATGTTAAACGATAAAAAGCCAAAATGGTTACGAGCTTTAGAAGCACAATCTTGGCAGGCGGAACTTATTGCATCTGGTTTGGCTATCTATGGATCATTATCTTTAGGAATTTACATTGATAATTTTGCTGAATGGTCAGTATTGAACTTTAATGATCGAACACTTAATATTTTATACTTTTTAATGATTTATATGTATGCAGCCCATGCTGTTTTAGTCATTAGTTTTATTACACATTTAATACTTCGAATATTATGGGCTGGTATTTTAGGATTAAGCTCAGTTTTTCCTAAGGGAATAAATATGGAAAGCAAAGCGTATCCTATGCATTATAAAGAAAAATTAAAAAAAGAATTTCCAGATTTATCAGGTTATTCTTTAGAGTTAGATAAATTATGTAGTCTTATTTTTTCTATTTTATGTGCTTTGGTTATAACGCTAGTCGTGACATCTTTTTGGATAGTTATTTATTTACTATTAAGTGAATTATTGTTAAAGTTCTTGCCAGTAAAAATTGTAAACTATATAGGTTATGCTTTAGTAATTTTGCTTTTTATTTTTTCGATAATTGGAGGATTACTAACACAAGGAAAGTTTAAAGAAAGTAATTTTTCAAAAAAATATGGATATAAAATAAGTAGTACCTTTACTAAAATTTTATACTTCTTTGGTTATAGAGCTCATAGTTACATAGCACAAACAATCAGAACTAATGTAACTTCAAAATTATTTTTTGTTGGTATGTTTGCTATTATAATGACTAGTATATTAACTGCAATGCCAAGGTTTGATAAATTAGTTCCATATTTCAGGTCAGATATTTTTGTGAAATTAAATTCTCATGAGTCTTATGTAATTCAAAACAATTATTTAGACAAATTAAAATCTTCAAAGATATTAGAACCAACTATTCAGAGTGAAATTATAAATGAAAATTATCTTCAACTATATATTCCTGTTTTTCAAAGAGAGCAAAAGCTTATTGATACTATTTGCAAAACTTTCAAATGGGATGATGCTAAATCTACAGATGTAAATAGGGAATTAAGAAATGAGATTAAAGTAAACTGTGCTGAGCGATACTACACGATATCTATAGATCAAAAAACACTCAAAGGCATTGATTATCGTTACAGACGAAATTTACACAATAATAGAGAAGGGTATGAAGTATTTATAAGGTTAGATAGCTTATCTGCTGGAAATCATGCCATACAGATTGAAAGTTTATATACTGTAGATGATCATTCATATAAACGGAGTATTCCTTTTTATAAAGTCAATTAATAATATATAAAACAAAAAACTAGCTACAAATACATGCAGCTAGTAATTTTTTAATCTGTTAGTTTGATACTTTATTAACGGAAAAATATTTGTGTATAATAATACTTACCGTTAGCATCTTTTTTTACTGCAATGCCTGTGTGCGTAAAATCACCTTCAACATTGGCTTTTAACCAAACATTTTTTAAACAAGCTGATAATGCTCTGTCTGCAGAAACATCAAAACCTAGGTTTTCTGTAACTTCTTCAGCATTTTCTTTTTGTTCTAAAACATCCCACCTATTTTCATAATTCTCATGAGTAACCTCACTTTGCGAAATCATGTACGTGGCATGGTCTAAAGCTAATTGATCAGCAGTAGCATTACGAACTAATATTGGCTTACCAATACTAAGTCTGTGTTCATTTACTAAATCAATTAATTTGTTAGCGACTTTAAGCTCTTCAGCTTCAGTTTTACCATCTAGGTTTACACTAGACCAAGATAGTAAGAGTAATACAAAGGGGAGCGTCCAGTATAATAACTTTCTACTCATAAAAATGTATTTTAGACTATATATAACAACAAAAATTGGGTTTTATTGTGTGTTTTCAGAATAATAATTAATATTTTAAAAATATTCTCGATACCTTATTTTAAGCGGTTTATATGATTTTATGTTTCTTTTGTTCTTACTTTACTAAATATTTGGTCACTGATGTAGAATATTGTCTAAAGGTCATACAAAAGATTGGTACAAATAATAACTATAATTAGAGTAGTATTGTTTTCGATAGTTTTTATATTTACTTCTCTAAACAAACCTCATTGAACCTCCGTAATTATACATCTGAATTCGGTTATAACTTAAAACTTGCCTATCCAGTTATGTTGGGTATGATTGGTCATACTTTGGTAAGTTTTATTGATAATATTATGGTGGGTCAGTTAGGGCCTGCTGAACTTGCCGCTGTTTCTCTAGGCAATAGTTTTATTTTTATTGCTATGAGTCTAGGTATTGGTTTTTCTACAGCGATAACACCGTTAATTGCTGAGGCAGATGGTGAGAAAAATGTTGAAAAAGGGAAGCAAATTTTTAATCATGGATTGGTTTTATGTACAGTGTTAGGCATTACTTTATTCTTATTGATCTTAGCGATTAAACCATTAATGTATAGAATGGATCAACCCGAAGAGGTAGTGAAATTTGCCATGCCTTATTTAGATTTAGTTGCATTTTCATTAATACCGTTGATTATATTTCAAGGATTCAAACAATTTGCAGATGGTTTATCACAAACCAAATATGCGATGTGGGCGACTATTTTAGCCAATGTGATTAACGTGATACTTAATTATGTGTTGATTTTTGGTAAGTTAGGCTTCCCAGAGTTGGGAATTATTGGTGCGGCTATAGGTACCTTAGTTTCAAGAATAATTATGCTCATTTTTATTTGGTTATTACTAAAAAGTAAAGAAAAATTTAAACCGTATTTTGAACGATTTAGCTTTAAAAATATAAAGGAAACAATTTTAAAAAAGATTATTAATTTAGGATTTCCTTCTGCTTTACAGATGTTTTTTGAAGTGGCTATTTTTACGGCCGCTATATGGCTATCAGGTGTGTTAGGTAAAAATCCGCAGGCAGCGAATCAGATTGCTTTAAACTTATCATCAATGACGTTTATGATTGCTATGGGTTTGAGTGTAGCCGCTATGATTCGCGTAGGCAATCAAAAAGGATTGCGAAATTTTAAAGAATTACGAAGAATAGCTTTTTCGATATTTCTTTTGGTAATTATTATAGATATTGTTTTTGCTTCTATTTTCTTTGTGTTTAACAACCTACTACCACAAATATATTTAGATCAGAATGATCTTGTCAATCAAATAGATACTATAGAAGTAATGACAATTGCTGCAAAATTATTACTAGTTGCCGCAGTTTTTCAGATCTCTGATGGTATTCAAGTGGTTGTGCTAGGTGCTTTACGAGGCTTACAAGATGTAAAAATACCAACGCTCATTACCTTTATTGCCTATTGGGTTATAGGCTTTCCGGTAAGTTATGTTCTAGGAAAAGAAGACATGTATGGTAGTGTAGGTATTTGGATAGGGTTGTTAGCTGGACTCACAGCTTCTGCTATTATGTTGTATATTCGATTTAATTTTCTTTCTAAAAAGCTAATTGCTCAACAGCACTAACTATGGGTATAGTACTAAAGCAATCTTTTAAAAATACATTGATTCTTTTTTTAGGTTTTGCTATTGGCGGAATTAATATACTTTTTCTATATACCAATTTTTTAAAGGATGATTACTTTGGCTTAGTAGGTTTTTTGCTTTCTACAGCGAATATCTTATTACCGCTATTAGTGTTTAGTATGCAACATAGCGTTATTAAGTTTTTTAGTGCTTATAAAACACAAGAAGAACAAGATCAATTTTTAACGACTACATTATTTTTACCATTACTCATTATTATTCCAGTAGCTTTTATGGGTAATTTATTTTATGAGGTAATTGCAAATTGGTTATCCAATGAAAATGAAATTATAAAACCATACACCTATTTAATTTTTTTGGTTGCCATTTTTATGGGATATTTTGAAGTTTTTTATTCATGGAGCAAAATTCAGATGCAATCTGTGTTTGGTAATTTTATAAAAGAGATTTTTGCTAGAGTAGGGGCTACAATTTTATTGATTTTAGTGTATTTAAATGAATTGACCAACGAGCAATTTATCTATGCACTTGTGATGGTGTATTTTGTAAGAATGGTTATTATGATGGTGTATGCTTTTTCTATTTACAGACCTAAATTTACTTTTAAGCTACCAAAAAATAGTAAAGAAATTTTATCGTATTCTATGTACATGATTCTAGCGGGTTCTGCGGCAACGATCGTGTTAGAAATTGACAAAACGATGATTGGTACTTTAGAACAAATAGCTAAAGTAGCGTATTATTCCGTGGGAATTTACATAGCATCGGTTGTGGCAATTCCTTCTAGAGCAATGCAACAAATAATTGCTCCGCTTACAGCGAAAGAATTAAATGATCAAAATATACCAGAGGTAGCAAGTTTGTATAAAAAAAGTTCAATTAATTTATTAGTAGTAGGTGGTTTGCTGTTTTTACTAATTAATTTAAATGTAAAAGATTTATACCTAATCATTGATAAACCAGAATATGCTATAGGTGTATTAATAGTGTTACTAATCTCAATTTCTGAACTCATAAAATTGGCATTAGGTTCTAATGGAGCTATTTTAACAAACTCTAAATATTATAAAGTTTTCTTTTACTTATCGTTGGCAATGGCGATAAGTGTTATTTTCTTAAATAAGTGGCTGCTCTCGTTAATGGGTATTAATGGTGCGGCACTTGCAACGCTTATTGTTGTGTTTGTATTTAGTGTTTTTAAAGTATGGTATGTAAAGCAGAAATTAAAAATACAGCCTTTTTCTTCGCAGACCATAAAAGTGTTGTTGTTGATTATAGTTTTATTTCTTGCTTTTTATTTCTGGAACTTCCCTTTTCATCCGATACTTAATATCTTGTTAAAGACCGTTATTATTTCTTTGGTTTATGGATTACTAATATTGAAATTAAATATTTCAGAGGATATTAAAAGCCTTATAAATAAGTATTTAAAATAAAAAAGCCTCACTTTATAAATGAGGCTTTGCATTTAATTACCATTGAATATTAATCATCATCGCCATTATCTTTTTTACGTTTTTTAAGATGCTTTCTTCTTTTTATGATCTGATTATTTTTAAGACCTTTTTTTCCTTTTTTTGATTTATAGTAGAAAAAATCATCATCTTCTCCATACGCATCAAAATCATCATAAAAATCATCATCATAAAAGAAATTATCGTCATAGTCATAAATGTAATCGTTAAAATAGATTCTATCGTTCCATCTTGGTTTCACATTTCCATAATAACGAACTCTTCCAAATCTATCATACTTAATACGAAGTCCTCCAATTTGTCTTAATTTTCTACCGCTATGATAGTCAATAAAAACAGATCCTACTCTGGTAACATTGCCTAGCCTATTATAATTAATAGATACATTACCAACTCTTTTTGCACGTCCGTAATAATCTCTAGTAATTCGTACGCTTCTTTGTGGCACTCTCTTTTTGTATCGCTTACCATTTCTGTAATAGTATTGAGTTCTGTAACCACTACGAGTATTAAACTCTAAATCTCCATTGGGAAATACAAAGAACTGAATACCGCGTTCAGTAAATTTTACTGGGCGTGCTCCAATATAATTGAAATAACCCTTTTTACTGTTTGATTTGATGCCCTCATTGGCTTCAACAATAGAAACCATCATGAGCATACTTAACGTTAATAGTAATACTTTTTTCATAATATATGGTTTTAAGGATTATGCCTACTCTATAAGTTTTTCGGCTACCACTTGTCAGTAAATTTTCAAAGAGCATGCCAAAAAAATATTTTTGTTTTTTTGATGTAATGAAATTAATCTATAATCGACTGATAGTCAGATTTTAATTTTATCAAAAATTCTTACTAAGGTATCTTGTTTTAAATAGTATAAGATATTTTTAACTGATTGTTGATAAGAATTGTACTAGAAAGGTATTTTTAAAAAGTGAGGCACGCATAAATTATTATATTTGTTTCGCTCGATTCAATAACTAACCTAAAAAAATGATAGAAGCAATTAAGCATAATCTCAATAGAGGTGTACGACTATTAAACTCTATTAACGACGAACAGTATAGTGATGTTTCAGTAAAACCTTACTATTCTAGTATTGGCAGACATATGCGTCATATTCTTGATGTATTTGACTGCATTTTTTGTGGATTAGAAACAGGAAAAATTGATTTAACTGCGAGAAAACGTAATGAACTTGCAGAACAAAAAATTGCCTTTGGCCTTGCTTATTTTGATGATATACTTACAAAAGTAGCAGGATTAGATACTTCTGATTTTAATACAATTGTTGAAGTTACTGATGATTTAGGTTTAGGGAAGGTAACAGCAAACTATACACTAAACTCTATTCTAATTCAGGCGCATAGTCACGCTATTCATCACTTTGCTAGTATAGGATACATTATAGCGGAGTTAGGTATTGAACTACCTGATGCAGATTTTGGATACAATCCAACAACACCTAGAGAGGAAGAAGTAAATTCTTAAGCTTCTTTTGTTAGGCGCACGATTTTTTTAGCATGTTTACGTAGCCATAACATATCCTTTAAATAAGGAATTATTTTTGGATATGAAACATGAAATTTTTTATGATTAGTGAGGGCTATTTTATTAATAATACGCCAGTGATCTTTAATACTATTTAAAGCATCAAAATAAGTAGCATTTTGTGCATCATACATATGGGTAGGCTCAGCTATAATTCCATTAATTTCCAAGATTTTAAAATTCTCTCCTTTTTTAAGTTTTTCGAAAGTATCGTATTTTATATCAAGTCGGCCATAATACCAGCCATCAATCTGTTTATTTAAACGATCAAATGTCTTATGTAGCTCAACATCAATTAAATGATTACCATTAATGAATTGAGTGCCTTTGGCATGATTACCGATTACTGATAATAATATTTCATTTCCTTTTTCAGGTATCTCATTCATTTTTTCTTTATGAATGTTTTGAAGTAATTGATAGTAATTTTTAGCACGATCATCACTTAAAATTAACTGCGATAATGTTGAAATACCATCACCTGTGGTGGCTAGAAATTTTTTAAGGGTTAAAGATGAAATATTTCCTTTTTCTGTGTCGGGAATTCTAGAATAGAAAACACCACATTCATTTTTAAGTGTAATAAATTCTTGAATGATAATAGGGATGTCAACTTTTTCAAGATATCTTTTTAACTGTTCATTAGTATCAATCTTTTTTACCAAAAAACCTCTGAAACCTATATCTGGCTTAGCAATGATTGGAAAATCAATTTTGTTATCAATCATAGTATTCTTTACTTGATTGAAATTTGAATTTATTTCAATTAAAATTGATTTAGGGCGATACTCTTCGGGTATAAGTTGTAGCGTTGCGTATTTTGATTCTGTGCCATTACCAGAGTATTTTATAGCGGGATTTGTTGCAAGATAGAAAACTAAATTTTTGGCACGTATCGCTTTGTAGATATAATAGGGTATTAACGGGAAATAAAACACATAAGAAGGCCAATATTCCCATTGCGTAAGCTTAGATTTAAATAGTTTAGGCATCATTTCGCTTATCAAAAAGAGCTTTTAGTATGATGCTTACTGCTTTTGCTGTAATAAAAATAGCCAGTAGCCCTAAAATAATACCAAGTATTAATAGTGCATATTTATCGTCTTTTGCTAGAGCTTTAAAACCAATAGTAATAAGTATAGGTGCTCCAAAC
Organism: Maritimimonas sp. 2210JD6-3; assembly: GCF_056591795.1. Classification (NCBI taxonomy): domain Bacteria; kingdom Pseudomonadati; phylum Bacteroidota; class Flavobacteriia; order Flavobacteriales; family Flavobacteriaceae; genus Maritimimonas; species Maritimimonas sp. 2210JD6-3. Next base: position 14,164 of record NZ_JBWQOJ010000024.1, read on the forward strand.
AATAGTGGTAATGCTAATGCAAAGTACTTTAATCCATTTGTTACGGTTGGTTTGTTATTTCTCATTTTTATAATTATTTATAGCATTTCTCACACTACCATATTTTACTAACAAATTATTTGCTAGGGCTTCTTCAATTTGTAATTCATTCATTACCATTTTAGTACCTCTATCTACTAATTTGTTATTAGAAAGTTGCATATCAATCATTTTGTTGCCTTTTACTTTGCCGAGCTGTATCATAGTTGCGGTAGAGATCATGTTAAGTACTAATTTCTGAGCTGTGCCAGCTTTCATACGTGAACTCCCTGTAACGAATTCTGGTCCAACGACAACTTCTATGGGGTATTGTGCTGCATTACTAAGCGGACTTTCTTCATTACAGGTAATGCAACCAGTTGTGATATTGTTCTCATTACATTTTTTTAACGCTCCAATTACATAAGGGGTAGTTCCTGATGCTGCAATACCAATTACTACATCTTTTTCAGAAATAGCATGTGCTTTTAAATCTTTCCATCCCTGTTCTGTACTATCCTCAGCAAATTCTACAGCTTTTCTAATAGCTTCATCACCACCAGCGATTAATCCGATTACCAAATCATGCGATACGCCAAAAGTAGGAGGGCATTCTGAGGCATCTACAATACCTAATCTACCACTTGTGCCAGCACCAATGTAAAATAATCTCCCTTCATTTTTTAACTTCTTTACAATTACAGTTACTAATTTTTCTATCTGTGAAATAGCTTTTTCAACTGCCTTAGGTACGGTTTTATCTTCAGTGTTTATATTCATAAGAAGCCCATGAACACTCATTTTTTCGAGGTCTTTATAATAAGATTCTTGTTCGGTAGTTCTGGTAAAATTCATATTCAAAAATACAGATAAAAGAACTATTTAAAAGTTTTTTACGAATTTATGTGACTTATTTAAAAAGAAACTGTCTTAAAAGAAGAAAGAGAGAGTATTGTCGTAAAAATAGGGAACATTGCTAAGAAAAAGAATAAAGTAGGTTATCTAATCTACTTTTTTTTGCTCGAATTTTTTTTGAAAGAAAATGTGACCTTGCTAAAAAGTGTGTGTCATATTAATTGAGAGTGAAGATAAAGAATTGCTAGAAGAAAGATTTAGAATTCACAGTTAATTAAGAAGGGAAAAGGGCAGATCATTGATTTGCTCTTTTATCTTTATACATACAAAATAAAAATGTGACTTTTTAAAAAAGTATGTGTCATATAAGTACATTGAGTTAGTTAGTTATTGAAAAAGCAGGTCAAGAAGTAATTCTTGCCTGCTTTTGCTTTATGGTATATATTAAAATTAAACGTTTTCTAGTATAGAATTAAAGGTATGATTAGGGCGCATGGCATTATTCGCTAATTCATCATTCGGAACGTAATATCCATCAATATTAACAGGTCTTCCTTGAATTTTATTGAGTTCTTCAATAATTGTATTTTCATTTACCTTCATTTTCTCAACTACTATTGCAAATTGTTCTTTAAGCTCTGGGTTTTTATTCTGATTTGCTAATTCTTCTGCCCAATACATGGCTAAATAAAAATGGCTACCTCTGTTGTCTAACTCTCCAGCTTTTCTTGACGGAGATTTCTTATTGTCTAATAATTTTTCAATAGCATTATCTAAGGTTTCTGCCAATATTTTTGCTTTAGCATTATTATTAGTTTCTCCTAAATGCTCTAGCGATACAGCTAAAGCCAAAAACTCTCCTAATGAGTCCCATCGTAAATGGTTTTCTGTCACAAACTGTTGTACATGTTTGGGAGCAGAACCTCCTGCTCCAGTTTCAAATAAACCACCGCCATTCATAAGCGGAACAATAGAGAGCATTTTTGCAGAAGTGCCAAGTTCTAAAATAGGAAAAAGATCAGTTAAGTAATCGCGTAATACATTACCACTTACCGAAATAGTATCTTCCCCTTTTCTAACACGTTCTAAGGTATATTTTGTGGCTTCAGAAACAGACATTATTTTTATTTCTAAACTTTCTACATCATGCTCAAGTAAATATTTTTCTACCTTTTTAATAAGCTCTGCATCATGCGCTCTATTTTTATCTAACCAAAAAACAGCAGGAGTGTTTGTTGCTTTTGCTCTTGAAACAGCTAGCTTTACCCAATCTCTTACAGGGGCATCTTTGGTTTGGCACATGCGCCATATGTCTCCCGTTTCAACAGTATGTTCTGTCAAAACAGTATCATTAGCATCTACTACTTGTACTTTACCATTTGATTGTATTTCAAACGTTTTATCATGAGAACCATATTCTTCGGCTTTCTTTGCCATGAGTCCTACGTTGGGTACAGTTCCCATAGTTGTTGGATCAAATGCTCCATGCTTCTTGCAAAAATCTATTGTGGTTTCATATAAGCTAGCATAAGAGCTATCTGGGATGATAACCTTGGTATCTTGTTGTTTACCTTCTTTATTCCACATTTGCCCTGAAGTTCTAATCATGGCGGGTACTGAAGCATCAATAATTACATGAGAAGGTACATGTAGATTGGTAATTCCTTTATCAGAATTTACCATTGCTAAATCAGGGTTATTTGCATATACTTGCTCAATGTCTGCTAATATTTCATTTCTTTTCTCTTCTGAGAGCTCATCTAAATTACTTAATAGGTTTCCAAAACCATTGTTAACATCAACTCCTATTTCTTCAAAAGTTTGATGGTGTTTTTTAAATACATCTTTAAAAAAAATCCTTACAGCGTGGCCAAAAATAATTGGGTCAGATACCTTCATCATAGTTGCTTTCATGTGTAGGGAGAACAAGACGCCTTTCTCTTTAGCATCGATTACTTGCTCCTCTAAAAACGATAGTAATGCCTTTTTGCTCATTACGGAAGCGTCGATGATTTCGCCTGTTAAAAGCGGCAACCCTTCCTTTAGTATCAAGGAGTTTCCGTCATTACTTATAAACTTAATAGTTACTGTGGTATTTTCTAGTAGCGTTACAGATTGTTCGTTATGAGCAAAGTCACCCGATGCCATTGTGGCTACATGAGTTTTAGAGTTTGAAGACCAAGCCCCCATAGAATGCGGGTTCTTTTTAGCATAGTTTTTTACAGCTTTAGGCGCACGACGATCTGAATTGCCTTCACGTAATACGGGATTTACAGCCGATCCTTTTATTTTATTATAACGAGCTAAGATTGCTTTGTCTTCTTCAGTTTTCACTTCTTCAGGGTAATCTGGTAGTGCATATCCTAACGACTGAAGTTCTTTTATGGCACTTTTTAATTGTGGTACTGAGGCACTTATGTTTGGTAGTTTTATAATATTTGCTTCAGGTTTTTTTGCTAGATTACCTAGATATGCTAAAGCGTCCTCTACACGTTGTTCTTCTTTTAAGAAATCTGGAAAATTAGCTAAAATTCTCCCTGCAAGTGAAATATCTTTTACTTCGATATGAATATTAGATGATTTTGTAAAAGACGTAACAATTGGTAAAAAAGAACGCGTAGCTAAAGCTGGAGCCTCATCAGTTTTTGTATAAATAATCTTTTGTTTGTCTGACATATTCTGTGATTTCTAACGATTGTATTAAAGAAGTAAACCAAATCTAATAAAGGTTTACAAAATAGAGGCACAAATATAGTACTTAGCAGTGTATTTTACTAGTATTCTATAGGTGTAAAAAAAGAGCACCTTATTTTTAAAAATAAGGTGCTTTAAGTGTTGTTTTTGTTCTTTTTATCAAAAAGTTGTGCGCTAAACACTGAATTATGAAATTCTTTAAAAACAACAATCAAAAAAACGATTTCTCGTTTTTAAATTTGAATCTAAATGCTCATAGATATTCTTTTTCACAGCTAAATTAAAAAAAGGGGTAATTTTAATTATATTTAGATTCTATGAGGTAAATTTAACAATAAGATAGTATTGATTTACAGAAGGTTTACGTAAGTTTCTAACTCATTAACAACAATAGTTATCAACAATTGTTAATAACTATTAAAACTTTATTTCAAAACTAAAGCCGAATATAGGGATACCCATATTCGGCTTTTAGCTGAAACATTTAACACGAGTTTGTAATTACTTTCATAATTACGATAACCATTATTAATAACAGTATACTTTGTCTCATGTTTCATGTTAATCTTTTCAATACTTCTAATTGATTACTCAATTTTAATTACTTAATTAGATTAACATTGTGTTTTAAATTTCTTTAATAGTTCCAATTTATTCATGCTAAATACCTTGGTCTTATTTTTATAAAATTAAAAACAGAAAGAACGTTCTTTCAGAACTTACATATTAAACTTTTAATTTTTAAATCATACGATTTACAAATCTACATGAATAATACCTTGTAAATTCTTTAGCTAAAATAAGTAGGATAGTGTGAATTTACAAGAAATAAAACCCAGTATTTATTAAGAAGATATTTATAGGCTTTATTAACAAATGTTAAAACAAAAAACCCGCTTTGATAAAAGCGGGTTTTAATAATTATTATAAAAGAACAATTAAGCGCGTTGCTCTTTAATTCTTGCTTTTTTACCAGTTAAATCTCTAAAGTAGAAAATTCTAGCTCTTCTAACTTTTCCTTTTTTGTTAACTTCAATTTTTTGAATTGCTGGTAAGTTTATCGGAAATATACGCTCTACTCCAACAGTGCCAGACATTTTTCGAATCGTAAATGTTTCAGAAGCACCGCTTCCTCTTTTTTGAATTACAACTCCTCTAAAAAACTGAGTTCTAGTTTTATTACCTTCCTTAATTTCGTAATACACTGTGATAGTATCTCCTGCTGAAAATTCAGGAACTTCTTTTTTTGCTACAAATTCGTCTTGAACAAATTTTACTAAAGAATCCATTTTTTAATTTTTAATCATTTTACAAAAGTAACATTCACGATTTTCGTCAGAGGTTAATTTTGCGAGTGCAAAGATATTAAAAAGTTTTAATTTTAGTATTAGAATATTATTTTTTTTGATTATCTAATAGATTAGGTCGTAGAAGCTTAGTTCGTTCAATAGCTTTTGTATTTCGCCATTCTTCTATTTTGGCGAAATTACCTGAAAGTAATACACTCGGCACTTTCTTATCATGATAATCTGAAGGTCTTGTATAAACTGGCGGTGCAAGTAACCCATCTTGAAAAGAATCAGAAAGCGCTGAGGTTTCATCACCTATAACCCCTGGAATAAGGCGAATAATACTATCACACAAAACTGCGGCTCCTAACTCACCTCCACTTAATACATAATCTCCAATTGAAATTTCTTTGGTAATGAATAAGTCACGAACTCTTTGATCTACTCCTTTATAATGACCACATAAAATAATGATATTCTTGCTTAAAGAAAGTGTATTGGCAGTTTTTTGATCTAAAACCTCGGCATCTGGAGTCATATATATGATCTCATCGTACGCTCTTTGAGATTTGAGTTTGGTAATACATTTATCAATAGGCTCAATCATTAATACCATACCAGCACCTCCACCAAATTGATAATCATCAATTTTACCATATCTATTTACGGCATAAGTTCTCAGATCGTGAAAATGAACTTCTACCAATCCCTTTTTTATAGCTCTATTCATAATTGAATATTCAAAAGGATTCTTAATAATTTCTGGAATTACTGATATAATGTCTATTCTCATATTGCAAAATTAACTATTTAGTGTATGATTATCACTATGAGCTTTAGGCTATTATTTTTAAGGATACTTGTTAATAAATAGAGAAGAAGAATTCGTTATTTGTTGATAATTAATAAGTTGTGCGGTAGATAAAAAAACTTTATAGACAACTTATAATTTTATAATAAAAGTTGCGTTAGTAAAGTGCATTTAATTCCCATTCCGTGGGTCAAGGTATTGAAAAGTGCTTTTTAGTACCTGCGGAATGCTTTTTTATTCTACGCTTAATTTATAAAAAAGGGATGGCTATTTAATTATATAAGCCTTTTTAATATAGTCTAATTTAGGAAATTTTTTCTTTAAATAGTTGTTTCCAAATTTATTTATTGAATCTTGCCTTTTGGTAGGAGCTTCAGCATAGCCTTGATAAAAAGATTTTACAACATCCATTCCAGATGTTACATTCGCTATAACAGGAAATCCTTTTACTCCATTGTAAGCTAAAGTATCTAACCTTGGTGAGTTGCTTTTTAAATTTATAAACAATTGTGTAGATCTTGTTTCAATTCCGCCTCGAGCAAAAGCAATAGAACCTTCTATATTTTTTTTAATAACAATTTCATCTGGAACCTTATAATGTGACCAAGAGTTATTTACTATACTATCGTTATGTATGCCAAACTGTACGACAAAATTAGGAACAGCTCTGTACAAAGCAATATTGGTATAAAAATCTGTTGAGATTAACTGATATAATCTATCTACTGCTTTAGGAGACCATGCTCTATGTGCCTCTATATCAAAATTTCCCTTTGTGGTTTCGAATCTTGCATTAAAAACCTCTGGAGCTTGCTTTTTAACCCAACTTTTTTTAAAATTTTTTGGACTACAGGAAACGAAAAAAACAAAAAGAATAAAAATACTATTCGTTACTATCTTTTTCATCATTATGCTCGGTTTTTTCGTCTATAACAATCGCTATTTTGTTTCCTAATGGGCTTACAGCTAGTCTTGTAATTCCGCCAAGGTCAAAATCATGTAAGGAAGCAAATTCAACCCAATCTTTATCTACGTTGGGTTTAAATTTATACAGTTTGTCCTCTTTTCCCATAATAATGGTACCGTCTGGTGTCCATGCCATATCTTGAGAGCCCTTAATGGCATCAACAATATACTTTTCCTCGCTATTTATGGGATCTATTGAATAAATCTCGTGATCACCATGCTCAAGACTAATGTAGCTCATTAACTCAGCGTTAGGGATTTTATGAATCGATCTTCCTATATTTTTTGCAAGCTTGTAACGTACTTTTACTTTAAGATTCGAAGCTTGCAATGTAGCTGGATCACCCAAAACAAATGATATGACCATTTTTTTATTGAACCAAGCGTGATACCCTACTTTTAGATCTTCGATTAATACCTTAGATTTTTTTCCATTAAAGTGATATAGCCATAATAACTGTGTACCATCTTCCTGCAATTTTACTGCTGTAAAGTATTTTTTTAATGGTGTTTGTATGGGTGAATATTCATTATCTTCTGTGTTTGTTATCCATGCTTTTGTTTGATTTTCTAAATTATACAGAGCAATATCTGTTTGTTCATTACGTGTCGATGCAAATAAAACACCAGTGCCGTCGAGTAAAAATGAAGGTTGATTGTCGTAAAACCCTTCATTATCAGAAATATTCACAGGATTACTTAGTTCGAAAGAAGTGCTATCTTTTTTTGTAAAATCAAAAAGATATACTTCAGTTTCTAATTGAGGATAACTAAAAGTATATAATAGTAAAAAGAGTAAGGTAATTAACTTTTTCATAGCGTGTTAATCATATTTTGCTGGCTGTCCTTTTTTAGGAGTTGTTTTTTTAATAAAAACTCGTAAATCTTCATTTGCTTTTTCAAGATCTTCTTTGCGTAGATACATCATATGACCACTTCTGTATCCTTTAAAATCAAAGCGATCTTTCATTTTTCCACTGGGGTCTATTTGCCACATAGAGTATTTTGCACTAAAATAAGTTGTAGCACCATCATAATACCCTGATTGTGTTAATACATTTAAATATGGATTCTGAGCCATCGCTTGGCGTAAACGTTCTCTTACATTATTATTGGTACGATCCCATGGGCGTACTGGGCCAAACATATTATATTTTAAATCGGTTTTATAATTTAATACTTCTCGTAAATAGTAATTAATGGCAGGAGTAAATGAATGTAGCCACGATGTGAGTTCAGCGCTATAATCAGGGCTATCTCCAGTTTCTACCTTATCGATACCTAAATAACGAGAATCTAGTCTTCCTAATGTTTTTCCATTTTTACTTCGTAATAATTCTTTCCAAAAAAAACGAGGCGTAACATCTAAATTACGCTTTAAGATTACATCTTTACTTAACCCAGAATAATATGCCATTTTTTTAGCAATACTGTTTTTTTCAGTTTCACCAATAAACCCTCCTTTAGCTAAAGCAGGAACTAATTGGTTTACTGCAAAACTCTCAGCTTCAGGTAGAATGTCGAGTAAGTCTTTATTTTGTAATTCAGTAGGCAACATTTTATGATGCCATGCTGCCGCAGTCATATACGGGAAATCAATTCCGGTAGAAACAGGCACATCAGATTCAAAAACTTTATAATCGGCAGGAGAAACTAAAATGACACCGTTTAAGTACATCCATTGATTATTTTGTAGTTCACCTGCTAATCCCATAACTCTTGTGCCGCCATAGCTTTCACCAATGATGTATTTTGGTGATTGCCAACGGTTATTTCTGGTAACAAACGTATTGATCCATTCGGCCAAGTATTTTATATCTGCATTAATACCAAAAAACTGTTTTTTATCTGGGTATTTCCCTTCTTTATTGGGGATCATTCGTGAATATCCTGTATTTACAGGATTTACATAGACAATATCTGCCACGTCTATAATTGAATAAGGGTTTTCTTTTACACCATAAGGTTGTACAGGGTAGCCTTCATCGTCAATCTTTAAAATTCTAGGACCCGTATAGGCAACATGCATCCATACAGAAGCAGAGCCAGGTCCTCCGTTAAATGAAATTATGAGCGGGCGATTTGCATCGCTTTTAATATCAGATCGCTTGTAATAGGTATAGAAAAGAGATGCAATGACTTTTCCATCTTTATCCCAAACAGGTTGTGTACCTGTTTTGGCTGTGTACGGAATTAATTTGCCTTTTATTGTAACCGTGTTTTTAGTAGCGACAGAAGTATTAGGTGATGACATTCTATCTTGAGAATACACAACTACCACGCATAAGAAAAGCACAAATGCATTTACTAATTTTTTCATCAACTATATTTTATTGTGATCGCTTGTAGGAGTGAAGCAAATCATAGCAAATATACATAATTTTTAAAGTGGAATGGTGTACTTTAACACGTAGATTTATTAACAGAACATTATCTAGACTTTATATTTTCTGTGCAAAGTTCTATAATTTTTGTAATTCTTTTTTGACGTGTTTCATCTCGCTTTGCACCATGTAACCAAGAGAGATAGCTTTTGCGATAACTTTTAGAAAATTTTTGATAATTTTTAAAAGCTCTTTGATTCGTATTAAAAGCTAGTTGTAGATCTTCAGGGATAATTCCATTTTCAACATCGTCCATGGCATACCATGAGCCGTCATCTTTGGCAACTTCAATTTTTTGAAAGCCACTTTCGTGCATAAGATTGGAAACTAATAGGTCTTTAATATATTTTTTATTGAGAGCACTCCAAGGACTTTTCGGTTTTCGAGGACAAAAATACTGACGGCGTTTTCCATTACCTAAGCCTTTCACAGTAGAATCTATCCATCCAAAACAGAGTGCAACTTTTACAGCTTCTTCCCAACGCATCGTCGGAATATTGGTTTCTAATTTATAAAAGATAAGATATATTCCATTAGGCGTATTAGCATGATTTTTAAGTAACCAATCATACCAATCTACATCACGTTCAAAATAAAGTTCTGGCTTTTCTTTCATATTGAGAATAAATTAGACCTATAAATTTATGCATTTGACTTATATTTATTGCATAAAACTTTTTACGATGAAAAACTTTTTATGTACTTTTTTTATAACTTTTACTTTATTTATGAATGCTCAAGAATCTTCTAAAGCAAAGCTTCCTTATTATAAAATTCCAATGGCTCCAGAATCTTATACCGCTGGCGCAGTAACTGCTAGAATGATTGATGGCTTAGGTTTTCGTTACTATTGGGCAACAGAAGATCTTCGAACGGAAGATCTGAATTATAAACCTAGTGAAAGCGGTAGAGCCTGTAAAGAAACTATAGACCATATATATAGTCTTTCAAATGTAATAGTAAATGCAGCTACAAAAACTGTAAATGACAGAACAGCTGTGATGAAAGAAAATTTATCTTTTGATGAGAAACGGAAAAAGACATTAAAAAATTTTAGAAAAGCTGCTGACATACTTAGAAATCAAAAAGATCTATCAGATTACAAATTAATTTTTAAAAGTGATAGAGGCACTTCAGAGTTTCCTTTTTGGAATACTATTAATGGCCCAATAGCCGATGCTATCTGGCATACAGGTCAAGTGGTTTTAATGCGTAGAGCTTCGGGTAATCCTTTTAATTCAAAAGTGAGTGTTTTTAATGGAAAATTAAGAGAATAGTTGTCCAAAATCAATTAGCACGTTTGTCTTTTAGATAAATCATTAAACATTTTAATATGAAGAAATTTATTTTATTACTACATGATGAGTTAGAAAAAGAAAAAGGATATTCTCCTGAAGAAATGCAAAAATTAGTGCAAGAGCATATGCTATGGGTTGAGAAATTATCAGAACAGGGAACTTTTCTCGGGGGAGATGGTTTAGTTCCAGATGGTATCACCATAAAAGGTAAAGATGTATTGGTACAGGATGGTCCTTATACCGAGTCAAAAGAGATCATAGGAGGCTACTATTTACTGCAGGCCAATAGTTTAGAAGAAGTCACTGAAATAGCAAAAGGATGCCCTTGTCATCATTGGGGAGGCGTTACCGAGATTAGGCCTGTTATGGATTATGAGTCTTAGCGGCAAAAAATTAACCAATAAATTTACTGAACACCTCTTTAGAAATTTCTATCAAGAGGTGTTTGCCTCTTTAGTAATTAAGTTTGGAAATCAACATGTTGATATTATTGAAGATGCCCTTCAGGAAACATTTTACAAGGCAATGAAATCTTGGAAGTTTAACGAATTTCCAGAAAGACCTATAGACTGGTTGTTTGTTGTTACCAAAAATAATGTAATTAATGAACTCAAAAAAACATCTAAATCGATTCATGATGATTTTGTAAGGGCTAGTTATGAGGAAGTAATAGAAACTACTAGCACAAAAGATGATCAGTTACAACTTTTACTAACTTGTAGTAGGTTTGATATTGAACCAAAGGCAAAACTTGTTTTTACTTTAAAAGCTATATGTGGTTTTGGAGTTTCAGAAATAGCGAATAGTTTACTACTAACAGAAGAAAATGTTTATAAAATTGGGCAACGAGTAAAAAAGAAATTAAAAAACCTTCCAAAAGATTATTTCAAAAATCCTGAGCATAAAAAAATAACATATAGTGATACTGATTACTTAGAACAGATTATTTATTTTATGTTTAACGAAGGGTATGATTCTTTTAGTAAATCTTCTATAACAGCTATTAATAAGGAAATTTGCTTTCAAGCAATACGATTAGCTCATCTATTGGAAGAGCAGCTCTCTATTAACTCTACGAAAAATCTTTTGGCTTTATTTTATTTTCTTGTAGCTCGCTTTGAATCTCGTATGAATGATAAAGGTGAATTTGTATCTCTAAGAAAACAAGATAGAGAAAAATGGGATAATCATTTAATACAATTAGGATTTAAATACCTTACCAAACCTGCAAATTTAAACCGCTTTTACCTTGAGGCTTTAATAGCTTCTTTACACTCAACCGCGCCAACTTTTAAAAAAACAGCGTGGAGAGAAATATTAAAATTGTATGATGCGTTATTAGCGTTGCAGGATACGGCTATTGTTAGACTAAATAGAGCTATTTGTTTATTTGAAATAGGAAGCCATAAAGAAGCTAAGGAAGCTTTAGATGAAATTAAAAATCAGTTAGAAGATTCTTATGTGTACTACTCTGTGAGTATGGCAGAATACTTAGAAAATAAAGATATAGTACTTTCAAAATTTTGGTATGAGAAAAGTTTACATAACACTAAACAATTGTTTCGAAAGAAGTTAATTGAAGCAAAAATGACCAATAACTTATAAGCGAATCTTTTAAATAAATAAAGACTTAAGTAATGTTACTTAAGTCTTTATTTATTTTGTTACTAATTACAATTAAATACTTTTGAAGAATCTGCTAAATTGTTTGCCCAATTTGGTGTCCAACCTGCGGTTAAGCTAGTAAAATTAGGATAAGGTATTGTTACAGCAACCTCTTCTAAAGGCCATTGCCAATCTAAAGGAATAATTATACCATTAGGATATTCTTGATCATCTGTACTTACCCAAGTATCTCTATTAGAGATTTCATAAATATATAAATCATATTTATCTGTACCATAAGGTTCAAACGGATAAACCGTTATAAATGGCTCATAAGGTTGTGTTGCATCATAAACAAAGTCACCATTAGTAGTAATAACAATCTCTCGGGTAGCATTAGGTGTACAAGTTGCATCTCCAAGTTCAGTATTAGCTGCATAACCATTAGAACCAACATTCTCAGCTGGTAATACCGTTTTAGTACTTTCAAACACAGTTACCGTATAATATGTACCGTTAAGCTCTACATTATCAGCTCCAAATATACCATCGATACCTGTTGTAGGGATATTGAACTTAAATTCATGATCAAAAGCAGCACCTCTTGCTTTAGCTAAGAAAGTAACTTTTAATTCATCACTAGATTTAATAACATCTGCCTTAATAACTAAATCATTATAATCGGCGTCGTTACCAATATTTTGTAAATCTTCCCATGCATATGTAAAGTTAATTGTTTCTGTACATTCTTCTGCACAAAACTCAAAATAAACAGACCAATTTCTACCTGGGAACTGCTTGGCCTCATCTAAATTCGTTACTCCGTTGTCAGAAGCATCACATAAACCACCCCATGCTGTTTCTCCATTTGAAAGAGCAGCGTGCGAAGCTATATAGATACAATCTGCACCACCATTAGCATCTACATATGATTTAGGAATTAAAACGGTATGTGATGTAACCATCTCATCACTACCAAATTCTTTTTTGTATTCAAATTTTCCAGGAATAGCACCACCGTTGCTAACTTTTTTAGCAGCTTTAAATTCTTCTATTGAATTAAAAACATCAAGATGTACTTCTTCTAGATATACATCTGGTTTTGTTACATTATAAGTAACGTACAAGTCACCATTGCTTTCGGCAACATCTATTGTACCTACGTATATGTGTTGACCAGCAACGAGACATACTTGTTTACATGCATCTGGTACTTGACCAGTAAATTCACTTAATTTTAATTGTGAAGGTTTTCCTTGCTCACTATTATTTTCGATGAGTACTTCTGAAGTGTCATTACTACAGCTAAATGTAAACATAGCAATAGTAATTAACATGATAAATTTTCTCATAGCAATATGGGGATTAATGTTAATTAAGACAAATATAATATTTTTTTTGACATATAGGGTTAATTGTTAGTTATTTGTGAATTTTTATAGATGAAAAAATGTAAAGATTTTCTAAAAAAAAGGCTTGAATCTACATTCGATTCAAGCCTTTTTAAATTATTTATAGATTAAAATTAATTACAATTAAATACTTTTGAAGGATCACCTAAATTAGAAGCCCAATCTGGATTCCAACCAGCACTTAAACTTGTGAAATCTGGATATCCAGCTGAAATTCTTACTTCTTCTAATGGCCATTTCCAATCCTGAGGAATAACAATACCATTAGGATATTCTTGACCATGCCCATCAACCCAAGTATCTCTGTTTGAGATTTCATAGATATAAAGGTCATATTTTTCTGTACCAAATGGAGCAAATGGAGTAACTGTAATAAATGGCTCGTAAGGTTTTGTTGAATCATAAACAAAATCGCTATTTGTTTTAATTACTACTTCCTTATCGGCATTTGGTGTACATGTAGTATCTCCAGGCTCAGTGTTGGCAGAGTATCCATTAGGACCAATATATTCTGCTGGTAAAACAGCTTTTGTACTATTAAACACCGTTACAATATAATGACCATCAACTAGTTCAACATTTTCAGCACCTAAAATTTCATTGATACCAGTAGCGGGAATTTTAAATTTGAATTCGTGATCGAAATCAGCTCCTCTAGCTCTTGCAGAGAAATTTACCTTTAATTCACTACTCGATTTCGCTACGGTTGCTTGTATTACAAGATCATTATAATCTGTATCATTTCCTATATTTTTTAAATCTTCCCAAGCATAGGTAAAACTTACATCTTCTTTACAATCTTCTTTGCAATATTCAAAAGATCTTACCCAATCACCGAAATAGTAACATCCTGAGTAATATGAATAATAGTACTGTTGTGTTAAATTCTTCGCATAAGCAAATGCAGAATAGTAACATTGACTATATTCATCATAAATTTTCGCATAGGCAACCACTTCAAAACAGTCGAGATTGATTGACGATAACGGAATCACATAAGTAGCTTTTTTCTGACCACCGTAATAATAAGGGAACGCTTTATAATTAAAATTGTAAAGGTCAGGAAAACCATTGGAATAAAAAGGAATCTGCCCTTTTTCACCGATATAAAAATATACTTTTTTCATATACTTATAATCGTTGGCTCTAACGGTAATGTAAAGATTCTCTTCATCGTTTGAAACTTTTACGGTACCTACTTGTTTTTTGTAATAACCAACTAGTAGTGGTATGGTTTTAGTTTCACCACATTTTAATTCATTTACTTTGTGTTGATTAAGATCTGAGGGTCTTAGAAGGTTATAGTTATGATAATAACTCTTCGTGTTGATTAGCTCTTCAGAAGGAGCTTCTTCTTCTTCTTTTTCTTCGCTTTCAAGTCCCATTGATCCGTTTTTCTCAAAAAAATCAGGTTCGATTTTTGATTTTTCGGTTCCGATAAGAACTTCATTTGGTTCGCTCTCACACGAACTTAAAAAAAATGCAAATGCAATGCATAAACTAACTAATAAGTAGCTTTTTTTCATAACTTTGTAGGGGTTTAAATTAATAGTGCTACAAAAGAACAAAAAAAATGTTAAAATTTATATAGAAAAATAACAAACAGTATTTTTTTATATGTAAATGGTAGTAATATCTTGATAAATAGATTATTTATAATATTAAACCATTTAAACTTTTTCAATTGGCTAAAAAATTGCTCTTTTTCATTCATTTTTATCTTTTTTTCTTCCGTAACCCTACTATGCAGCTCGAAAAAGCTTTCAAATAACCAAAAAATTGCTAATTTTCGCTATAGACCAAAAAGTTTAAATAGCTTCAGTAAGTAATTTGAATTGATTATTTTAGGCTTTAAATTTTGAGCGGTCCATATTTAATAAGTGAATTAATCTTTATAAAATTAGGAGAGATTTAATATTGTATTAATGCAGCACTCAAAAGAATTTAAGAAATAGTTCTTAAGTGAAATATCGTTTAAGGGAAGAGAATTTTACATGCATTAGTATATCACTTTTATGATAGTAAGCTGATTAACATACAAATTTAAAATCTATATAAAATGCAGTAACATTTAAGAAATTGTGATAAAAATCTTAAAAATGTAATTTAGTTAATGTTAGTTTACTAATTCATATTCTAAACCAGGACCGTCACAAGCCAACCAAGTGCCTCTAAGTTTAGTAGCCGAAATTATCCAATAAGTCTCTTTATTGTTGCCGTAGCAATTGCCAACTAATTCATTTTTTTCAGGAAAAGTAAGTTCAAGATATTTACCATCTTCTAAATTTAAATAAGTGTAAGTCCCTTCAGCTACTATATTTTTACCATTTTTAATTCTAGTTTTTATAAAGGTATTATCTGTCTTTAGGGCAATTGTTTCTTGCCACTCCATATTAGAACCCGTAGTTTCGGAACTAGCAAAACTTCCAGACATCTGCACTAGTTTCCAAGTTTGTTGACCATTTTTTGTACTGTCGTTATCTATGGGATTACTAGAACAAGAAGCCATAATAAATAATAGAAAAAGAGATAAAAAGCTTTTCATTTTTTTAGTAGTTTATTGTAAGATGAAAACTAACTTGAAAGGTTGCGCTAAACAGATGCGTCATAGGCTTCTTTGATCCACCCTAATACTTCTTGATCAACTTGATCTGTAGAAATCAATTGCACTCTGTGTGTACACATAGTTCCAAACGGTCCAGAATTACCTAACCTACCTTCTATCGATTTTCCTTTTAACTTTAGACCAAGATCGATTCTTGTTTTTGTAGCTGGCTTTATCAAAGCAAATTGATGTTTTCTAATTAAACTTACACTGTTTTTTTTTGGTGTATTAGTAATATCATTACCAAATTTTGAAATTTCTGTAATCAGCTTATCATAAATAGGTCTTAAGGATTCTTTACCTATATACTGATTTTTTAAAAGATCATCATCAGAACTTTGGTCATTTTTAGAAAGTGTTACAATAGTATTTGCAAAACCATGCGTAACCCCGTGCTCATTTTTTAAAAATTTTACGGCTTCACCATGCTTAGAGAATTTTTTTTCTTTTAAGATGGTTGTCCATTCTTGTAACGATTTACCTGTTTTTTCAGGCATATTATTGATCATTGTTTGAAGTGCTTTTTGCATAGTTTAAGAATTTAATCGTGATTCTATTTCATCTTTAAAAACTTCTTTCTTATCTAAGAAAAAAGCAATTTTTTCATACGTTTTATTAAACCCATAAAATCTTGAAAGTATATTTTCCTTTTTTAAATGAAGTATTATATTGTGACCTTCTACATCTGCTAAAGGAGATAACTTTTTTATTTTTTTATTGTTTTCAATTTCTTTATTTGATAATTCTATGAACTCTATATCGTCTATATCTATTATAGTTTCATTAAGTATTCCATATCTTAAATAAACTTTATTATTTGAAATCATAATAGGTCGTTTAGCAAGAGATTTTACGATGGCTAAAATTTGTATTCCAGAATAAATACTTAACCCTGTTAATATCCAGGCTATAGATACATTCCATTTTGAAATCACAATATGTGCTACAATTGTTTCAATAATTATAATGAATAGCAACGCGATGAGGAGTGTTACACTTCCGGTATTTTTATGATATGAAAATTCATTTTTATTTAATTCTCTTCTTTTCCAATTAATAAAACCATAATAAAAAACAGCTATTTCGGTTGCTAGGAATATTGCCATTTTTCCACTCATAATTTCTTGAGATACATTTTTTGCTATTGTAAAAAAATCAGTTGATTTGTCTTCATATCTCTTAAATAACTTGGTAACCTTAAAAATTTTATATCCAACATAAAATAATGCCCCTATTTCAATAAGTGGTACAAGCCATGTTTTGATAAAGTTGAGAGGATACTGGTACTCGCCAGGAATTATGGAAAAACCAATTAATAAACCAATAAAAAATACAGGAATTACGGTAGTTTTTAGAATTTTCTTTTTCCTTATAAGCAAATAGTAGATAATGGGAATTGTTAATAATAAATCTAGAATAATGGCATTAGATAACGGTTTTGAATATTGAACAAAATAAGATGATTTAGCTAGCCATACTAGGCTCAATATCAAAACAGAAGGAATACTAAATACAATAAAAATGTTATTAAATAGAGTTGATTTCTTCATAGTAATAAATTTATGTATTCTACTTAATAAGTCTATTTTTAGTTAGATATGTTACCAATAATTTGGTTTAATTTTTATGTCCTAACGTGCACCCGCACCCTGGTATTGTAAAGCTTTGTGCTTCTTCATGCCATTGGAATGATTGATTGTATTTATTATTTTCCCAATAGAATTTAGTTCGTGCTTTTTCAATATTACCAATTTCATTCATAGTCTCAGTATCATATAATCTACCATTAACCATTGTATAACGAACACTTTCTGTGTTTAAAATATCGTCTAAAGGGTTTTTATCGAGCACAATTAAGTCAGCAAGTTTTCCTACTTCTAAAGAACCAATTTCATTACCCATGCCAATGTATTCTGCACCGTTTAATGTTGCAGCTCGTAAAGCTTCTAAGTTGGTCATACCACCTTGTTGTAACATCCATAACTCCCAATGTGCTCCCAAACCTTGTAATTGCCCATGTGCTCCTAGATTTACCTTGACTCCAGCATCAGTTAATGCTTTACAGGTTTTGGAAGTGAGTATATGACCGTTCTCATATTCCTCTATGGGTATCATAGTTCTATGGCGTGATCTAGCATCAATAATGCTTCTAGGTGTATATTTTAGAAGTTTTTCATTTTCCCAAATATTATCTTTTTGATACCAGTAGTATTCACCGCTCATCCCCGCATAATTTACAATTAGCGTAGGTGTGTAACCTGTTTGGCTATTGCTCCAAAGTGTAATAACATCTTTATAAACTGGAGCGATGGGTATATTGTGTTCAATACCAGTGTGCCCATCCATAATCATATTCATGTTATGATAAAAAGTAGAACCTCCTTCAGGAACTACAAAAATGCCTTCTTCACGTGCGGCTTGCAAAATCTGCTGACGTTGTTCCCTACGAGGTTGGTTATAACTTTTAACAGATTTTGCTCCAAAAGCTTTAGTTCTTCTTATAGCAGAACGTGCATCTTCTAAACTATTTACTACTGCTTTAAAATCTCCATCAGCACCATATAAGATAACACCAGTAGAGTAAAGGCGAGGGCCTACCATTGTTCCATTTTTTATGAGCTCAGCCATGGCAAAAATAGACTCAGAATTGGCCGAAGGATCATGGGCTGTTGTAACACCGTAAGCTAGATTGGCGTAATGTTGCCAGTGTTTTTGAGTTGAAAGACCATACCTAAATCCACCTACATGTGCATGTGCATCAACGATACCAGGCATTATTGTTTTGCCAGAAACATCAAATATTTTTGCGCCCTTAGGTATAGAAATTTCATTTGTGTTACCAATAGCTTCAATTTTATTTTCATTAATAATGATTGTGCCATTTTCGATAACTTGATCCTTATTCATGGTAATAATGCGAGCGTTTATAAAAGCAATTTTACCGTTAGGTTTATCACTTTTAGCAATTAAATCGATTTTAATGCCTTTTTCTGTAATTGGTAGAATACTATCTGGTGAATTTTTTAAAAAGGTAAATCTATCAGCTATTGTATTAGAAAAATATTCATCGCCTAAAGTCCAGTAAACATTCTTACTGTTATTAGACCAATGTAAGTTGATACCAGCATCTTTTGATAGTTGAGAAACAGGAACTACCTTAGTTTTATCATCTAAATCTATTGTTTTTCCTGTTATGAGTAGGGGTGCTACATATGCCTTGTGTAAATGACTAAAAGCGATCCATTTATTATCTGGGCTCGGTACTAAACGGTTTGCGTATTTAGACTTTACATGTGTTCTTTCTTCTTTCCCGTTAAGGTCTATGCTTTTTAATTCTTTTGTTAAGCTTCCAAATAGATAACCGCCTGTTTGATACAGTATTCTTGAATCATCTTTGCTAAATGAAGGGTAGTCTCCACTTTTAGTCAATCGTTTAGTATTTGAACCGTCAACATTCATAATGTAAATCCCGGTATTTTTTGCAAATGTTCTACCTTGATCTCCGTTCCCATTTTGCTTTACATAGGCAATCTTGGTACCACTATTATTGAATGACGGATTTCTATAAATTCCTTTTTTTGAAGTTAATTTTGTTGGAGTTCCTCCTTTAGCAGGAATTTTATAAACTGCTCCTAAGTTTTCATCATTCCAAGTAACATAAACTATAAATTTACCATCAGGTGAAAAATTGGGTTCTGATTCAAAATCGGTTCCTTCTGTTAGTCTTTTGGGTTTTCCATTAGGGAGTTTTTTTAACCATAAATATCCAAGTGCATTAAAAACGATTGATTTTTCATCAGGTGAGGTTACTGCGCCACGAATCACTTTGGTTGTAAAATTCTCTTCAAAAACAGGATATTTAAACTTTACTGTTTCGGCAATTTTAATTTTAGCCTCAGCTTTAAATGGAATAGTATTAACTTTAAGTGTGTTGATATTTATGTTATGAATTTTTCCTTTTGACCAAAAAACAATTTCTTCATTATTTGGCATCCAGCTAAAACTAGGATATACACCAAATATAGCCCAAGCTTCTTGCTGATCTTTGTTTAAATTATCGTAAACTGGCCATTCTTCACCAGTCTCTAAATCATGAATAAACAATACAGATTTAGTTCTAACACGTTTTACAAAAGCTAATTTTTTACCATTTCTAGATATCTGAGGTCTAGCGGCACTGCCTGGTCCACCAGTAATAGTTTCGATTTCGCTATTTTCGAAATTGTAACGTTTAATAGCATAAATTTGTTTATTAGGGTCTTTATTATATTGAAAGAACCCACCAGGATATACGTCTTCACTATAATATAAATATTTACCATCTAATGAGGCGTTTGGTTCATTAACATCTTGTTGATCATTTTTGCGTTTTGTGATTTGGGTTCCTGAGCCACCAGTGATATGATACATCCATAGTTCACCAGCACCTAAAGAGCGTTGTGAGGTAAAGTGTTTACGTGCAATAATATATTCACCATCTGCAGACCAAGTTCCATTATTTAGTAGTCTAAATTTTTCTTTGGTTATTTGTTTTGCATTAGAACCATCTGCATTCATTATCCAGATATTGTCACCACCACCTGCGTCACTTGTAAATAGTATTTTAGAACCATCTGGGCTAAATCTTGGTTGTACTTCATAAGGAAGCCCTTGTCTTAGAAGTGTAGCTTTTCCTCCAGCAATAGGCATCTTATAAATGTCTCCGAGTAAATCGAATACTATTTCTTTTCCATCTGGACTCACATCAAGGTTCATCCAAGTGCCTTCGTCTGTAGATAGTTGTACTTCTTTAAAATTGAAATTACCTTGAGGATTAGAAATATCCCATTTTTCGCTCTTTTTTTCTTGGGCGCTTACAGTTGTTATGATTCCGATAAGTAAAAGAAAAAGATTTTTTTTCATTTTAAAAAAGTTTGAGTTAGTTAGAAGGTGTAGGTATATAAAAGCAGTAACAATTACTTTCTTGTTACTGCTTTAGTTTAAATTTAATGTTTGATGGTTTTAGTACCATAAAGTTTTTTACCAGCTTCGTAATATTTATCACCTTTTGTCCAAAAAGGAGTTTCAGAGTCGTTTGCGATTAACCTACATGCTAATACATAAGATTTGAAGAATTTTTCAAGATAATCGTAGTCCATACTATCAGGATTATCGGCTTGCTGATGATAATATTTACCAATTTCTGCATCAAAAGCAGTAAAGCCCATGCTGTAGGTTGGTGCGGGAACTCCCTTGGCTGCAAAATGAACATTATCAGACCTGTCAAATAATCCCTGTTCTGGAGCAGGATCGTCAATAGCTTTTAATCCAAAAGCTTCTGCTGCTTTTTTAATATGTGCTTCAGCTGTTGTTCTTCCTAAACCTATAATTGTAGCTATACTAGTATCATTATAACCTCCATTATCACTATTAAAACAATATACCATTTTATTTAATGGAATTACTGGGTGTTCTACGTACCATTCACTACCTAATAAACCTTTTTCCTCTCCTGTAAATAAAATAAACAGTGCAGAGCGTTTTGTCGGGTATTTAGCAATGTTTTCTGCGGCACTTAGTACAGTTACTGTACCTACTGCATTATCGCGTGCACCATTATATATCGAGTCTTTTTCTGCATTAGGCTTACCAACACCAACATGGTCATAGTGTGCTGAATAAATTATAAACTGATCTTTTAATTTAGGGTCGGAACCCTCTACCATACCTACTACATTTTTTGCCTTAACTTCTAGTTTTTCAATACCATCTATTTTCAAACTCGCAGTAATATTTTTTTCAGCAGAAAGCTTTTGAGCTACACTACCATTTGTGTTCTTCATCCAAACATGCACAAAATTTTCGTCATCATTAGCTTCTAAGCCTAATTTATCTTCATTGAAAAAATGTGAAAATCGACTCCACGTTTGATCATCAACATTTGCTATTTCAACAATGCCAATTGCTCCTTTTTCTATTGCTAATCTTCTTTTTTCTCTTGAGATACCAAATGCACCTCGTGGGCTTTCATCTTCAGCATTTCCAGCTTTAGCAACAATTAATTTTCCAGTTACATTTTTTCCAGTGTAATCATTTTCTAAGCCATAGTTTACATAAATAGCTTCACCATTAAAATCTAAATTTTTAGCTTTTAGTGTTAATAATTTTTGAGTAGAAATCGAATTCAATTTTAGCGAAGTGTTTTTAGCGGCGGTAACCTTTTGTAATGCTACATTTTGATAATAACTACCATTATTTGCAGGTTTTACTCCATAACGTCTAAAAGAGTTTGCTAAATAGGAAGCTGCAATATCAATTTCTGGGGTTCCTGTTTCTCTACCTCTAAGCTCATCAGAAGCTAAAAAATAGATGTGCCCTTCAATATCATTTTTAGAAACAGTTGACTTCGTTTTTTCAACATCAGTTTGAGCATTACAAAGTAAAGTAACTATAAATGTAAGCGATAAAAGTATTATTTTTTTCATGAGATTTGTTTAAAGTGTGCTAAAGGTAATTGAATATAAAATGAATTTCAAAAATTTAACTAAAAGGATATTATTGACTATTGAAGATTTCTTTAGAAATATGCATTGCTACCAACATATGGGGCACGTCTACTGTTTCAGCAATTTTTAGATTTCCAGCCAAAGAGCACAATGCATAGGCTTCTAACTCAGATAAATTATGCTCATGTTTTAAATAATCAATCATATAAAGCGTTGCTTTTCTTGCAGCTTCATCTATGGTAGTACCAAAACCAGTGGTTGCATAATAATCTTCTGTTTCGTATTGCGGTTCTTTAATAGTTTTGTTTTTAATTACATCGAGTTGATAAATAAAACGCATAGGCGCTTCAATAGCTGTACCACAAACTTCGCCGAGTCCTTGAACAGCATGGGCGTCACCGATAGAAAATAAAGCACCTTCAACAAAAATGGGAAAGTAAACTGTTGTTCCTTCTACGAGATTCGGATCATCCATATTACCGCCATTAGCTCTTGGTGGAATGGTGGATAGCATATCACCTGTCGCAGGAGCAACTCCCATTACTCCAGGAAATGGTTTTAACGGTATTTTTATACGAGTATTAAAATCGATGTACTTTTTATCTTTACCAAGGCTATAAGTTTTTAGATAAGTACCTTTAACAGAATCGGCTACAAAACTAAACCCTGGAAAGATCGCATTCCAACCCCATGCACCCATTTCAATTTTATGTAGGGTTACTTTTAATACATCACCAGGCTTTGCATTTTCAACATAAATAGGACCTGTTAATGGATGTATAGGATCAAATTTTAGTGAATCTAAAACTGAAACGTGAGAGTCTATTGAAATTTGTTCATCGCTAGCGTCTTCGGTAAAAGCTTCTATAATGGCTCCTGATTTCACACTGAGAACAGGAGGAATGCTACTACTAAACTTATTATGAGTTTGATCTTTCGTTAAGGTAAAATCAGGTTTAATCTCCTGTTTTTGTATCACATAGGTTTCCTCTACATCTAGTTTTTGCTGATTACAGGAAGTAAGTATTAAATTCATAAAAAGTATGATTGTATAATACTTGATTAGTTTTAATTGATTCATTTTGATTAGTTTAAAGAATTAAATTTAAAACTACTAAAATATTTCGTATTTAATACCTTTGCTGCCTTAATGTAAACAAGAAGATTTGAACGCAGAAATAATAACTATTGGTGATGAAATTTTAATCGGTCAGATAACAGATACAAACTCTCAGTGGGTTGCTACTGAATTAAATAAAATTGGTATTTCGGTATATCAGATTACCTCTATACAAGATAATAAATCACATATTCTAAAGGCTTTGACTGAAGCTGAAAGTAATGCCAATATTATTATTGTTACTGGAGGTTTAGGACCGACTAAAGACGATGTTACCAAACATGCAATTGCTCAATATTTTAAGTCAGAGCTTAAAATCGATGAAGAGATTCTAGAGCATAATAAGCAAATGTTTGAAAGAATAGGGTATGAGTTTACCGAATTGAATAGATTACAAGCGTTGCTTCCTGAAAAGGCCACAATATTAAAAAATACGTTAGGAACCGCTTCAGGTATGTGGTTTACAAAAAATGGTAAAGTTTTCATTTCCTTGCCTGGGGTGCCTAATGAAATGAAAGGCTTAATGCTTCGAAAAGTGTTGCCTAAATTACAGAAGTCTTTTGAGCTACCTTACATTATTCACAAAACAATTATGACGTATGGTATGGGTGAAAGTAAAGTAGCTGAACGCATTGAAGGTTGGGAAAATGCATTACCTCATTTTATAAGATTAGCGTATTTGCCAAACTATGGGAAATTACGACTACGACTTTCTGCAAAAGGAGATGACAAAGCACTACTTGAAAAAGCACTAAATCGAGAAATTGAAAAATTGACAAAACTCATTAGTGATATTGTTATTGGTTTTGATGAAGGAGAAAGATTAGAAGCGAATATTGGTAAACTGCTAATAGAACAAAACAAAACATTATCTATAGCTGAAAGCTGTACAGGAGGTACTATTGCTAAAATAATTACTTCAGTACCAGGTGCATCTAGCTATTTTGTAGGAGCGATCACGAGTTATCATGAACGTATTAAGACCGATTTTTTAAATGTTCAAAAACAGACGATCAGTAAACATTCTGTTGTTAGTGTTGAGGTTGCAAAAGCGATGGCTTTAGGAATTCAAAAGGTGTTCAAAACAGATTATGCTATCGGTGTTACGGGTAATGCAGGACCTACAAAAGATAAAACAGATGAATCGGTTGGTAAAGTTTTTATTGCAATTGCTTCTCCAAGTGGAATTTATGTTAAAGATTATATGTTTGGACCCCCTAGAGCAAAAGTCATCGAGAAAGCTTCAATAAAAGCTTTAGAATTACTAAAAACCTCGATATTAAAAAACCGATAAAATAGTTTGTGAGTTCTTTAAAAAGTTATTATTTTTGCACCTCGTTTTAGAACAACTATAAAAAGAGTTTAGAAATGTCAAGAGTTTGTGAGTTAACAGGTAAGAAGGCAATGGTAGGAAACAACGTTTCTCACGCCATGAACAAAACGAAACGTAAGTTTGATGCAAATTTGATCAAAAAGCGTTTTTACATTCCTGAAGAAGATAAATGGATTACATTAAAAATAGCAACTTCTGCTTTAAAGAATATCAATAAAAAAGGTATTTCTGCTGTAATTAAAGAAGCAAGAGCAAAAGGATTTTTGAAAAAATAATATCAAATGGCAAAGAGAGGTAACAGAATTCAGGTTATTTTAGAATGTACAGAGCACAAAAATAGTGGTATGCCTGGTACATCTAGATATATTACTACCAAGAGTAAAAAGAATACTCCTGATAGAATGGAATTGAAGAAATTCAACCCTATTTTAAAGAAAATGACAGTTCACAAAGAAATTAAGTAATTTCTGAAAAATATTGAAGTATGGCAAAGAAAGCAGTAGCATCGTTACAAACTGGTTCTAAAAGATTAACAAAAGCAATAAAAATGGTAAAATCTCCTAAAACAGGTGCTTACACTTTTGTTGAGTCGGTTATGGATCCTAGTAAAGTAAATGATTTCTTAAAGAAGTAATCGTTCACTAAACAATATATTTAAGCTACTTTCAAGTTGATGAAAGTAGCTTTTCTTTTTTACATTTATATGACATTATTTCATATAATATTAATTGGTGTAACTTTTGTACTCCGATTCAATAATTAAAATTGATTATAAGATAAATGAGTTTATTTAAAAATATTTTTTCAAAAGATAAAAAGGAAACTTTAGACAAAGGTCTTGAAAAGAGTAATGCTTCTTTTTTCGGTAAGTTGTCTAAAGCTGTTGCTGGTAAATCTAAAGTTGACGATGATGTTTTAGATAATTTAGAGGAAGTATTAGTGGCTTCTGATGTTGGTGTAACAACCACATTAAAGGTTATTGAAAGAATTGAAGCTCGCGTAGCGCGTGATAAGTACTTGGGTACTGATGAACTGAATAAAATTTTACGTGAAGAGATTACTGGTTTGCTTTCTGAAACCAACATAGGTAATGAAACAGAATTTTCTATACCTAGAGATAAGAAACCTTATGTAATGATGGTAGTAGGTGTGAATGGTGTCGGTAAAACAACGACCATTGGTAAATTAGCTTCACAATTTAAAAAACAAGGTTTAAAAGTTGTATTAGGAGCGGGAGATACTTTTAGAGCCGCCGCAATCGATCAATTACAAGTATGGGCAGATCGTGTAGATGTACCTATAGTGAAACAAAAGATGGGCTCAGATCCAGCATCGGTAGCATTTGATACGGTACAGTCGGCCGTCAATCAAGATGCTGATGTTGTTATTATTGATACTGCGGGTCGTTTGCATAATAAGGTGAATTTGATGAATGAGTTAACTAAAATCAAGAGAGTCATGCAAAAAACAGTTGCTGATGCTCCGCATGATGTTTTGTTGGTTTTAGATGGCTCAACCGGACAAAATGCATTTGAACAAGCCAAGCAATTTACAAAAGCTACTGAAGTAACCTCGCTAGCAGTTACAAAATTAGATGGTACAGCGAAAGGCGGGGTTGTCATTGGTATTTCAGATCAATTTCAAATTCCTGTAAAATATATTGGAGTAGGTGAAGGTATTGATGATCTTCAGGTGTTTAATAAACATGAATTTGTGGATTCTTTCTTCAAATAGATGGAAAGTGCTACTAGAAATCTAATGGTGCTTTATGCAGCAGTGGCTATGTTGGCTACGGTTGGATTTATATTGAATATTATTCAAACATTTAACCTAAAGTCAATAGAAGACGCTGAGGTTACTGAAGAAGTCGTTGCGCTTTTTACCAAAGGATTTTATACAATAGCTTTTTTTTATTTGATAATAGCAATAACTTCATTAGGTGCTATTATAAAAAGAAAATATTCAAAACTACTTTTAATAGCATTAGCTATTCTATTGATGGCAACTTTCGTATTTGGACCATTAATTTTTGATCTCTTACTCGATGCTAATACAACGAATCCTTAATCCCTAATGCCTAGTCCATAAAAATGCGTACAAAATCTACAAAACAAAATAAAATTAACGTTGTTACTTTAGGGTGCTCAAAAAATATCTATGATTCTGAAGTATTGATGGGGCAGTTAAAGGCGAACGGTAAAGAAGTAGTGCATGAAGATGAAGAAGATGATGGGAATATCGTTGTGATTAACACTTGTGGATTTATTGGTAAAGCCAAGGAAGAATCTGTAAACACCATTTTGCATTACGCGCATAAAAAAGAAGAAGGTTTAGTAGATAAAGTTTATGTTACAGGCTGTTTAAGTGAGCGTTATAAGCCAGATTTAGAAAAAGAAATACCCGATGTTGATCAATATTTTGGTACGCACGATTTACCGAATTTGTTAAAAGTTTTAGAAGCTGATTATAAGCACGAGCTATTAGGCGAACGCTTAACAACAACACCAAAACATTATGCCTATTTAAAAATAGCTGAAGGTTGTGATCGACCTTGTTCTTTTTGTGCAATTCCTTTAATGAGAGGTAAGCATAAATCTACACCAATCGAAAATTTGGTGATAGAAGCGACTAAGCTGGCAGAAAAGGGAATTAAAGAATTGATTTTAATTGCACAAGATTTAACCTATTACGGACTCGATATTTATAAAAAAAGAGCCTTAGCTGATTTACTAAAAGAATTGGTTAAGATAGAAGGTGTAGAATGGATTCGGTTACATTATGCGTTCCCAACAGGATTTCCATTAGATGTCTTAGACGTAATGAAGAATGAACCAAAAGTGTGTAATTATCTTGATATACCACTACAGCATATCAATACAGAAATATTGAAATCTATGCGTCGTGGCACCACCTTCGGGAAAACAAATAAGCTGTTAAGGGAGTTTAGAGCAGCAGTTCCAAACATGACCATAAGAACGACTTTAATTGTTGGCTATCCTGGTGAAACAGATGAAATTTTTGAAGAATTGAAGCAATGGGTACGCGATACACGTTTTGATCGTCTTGGGGCTTTTGCGTATTCTCATGAAGAAAACACACATGCTGCAACACTTGAAGATAATGTTCCTGATGAGGTTAAAGAACGTAGGGTTTCAGAAATTATGGAAATTCAAAGTCAGATTTCATGGGAATTAAATCAAGAAAAAATAGGGAAGACTTTTAAATGTATTTTCGATAGAAAAGAAGGAAATTACTTCTTTGGTCGTACCGAGTTCGACTCACCAGATGTGGATAATGATGTACTAGTTGATGCTCGTGAACATTATGTGCAAATGGGGCAGTTTGTAAATATAAAAATTACTAGTGCAGGTGATTTTGATCTTCAAGGTGCTCCTGTTTAGTTAAAAATTTGTTAGTTAAAATTTAAGATCATATATCATGATTAAATTTTAGTATTTTTAACTTCATTAAAAACTAACTAAATGGTCGAAGAAGACTGTATAACAAAACTTTTTACAATACCCTTTTCGCAAACAGGTTATTTTTCAAAAACGATGCTTGATTATTTAGCCCAAGATAAAAAATTGCAACTATTTTACAATAATTTTCCAAACCTTAACGGATTCAGAAAACAGTTAGAAGAAAAAAGGGTTTCAGTTCGAGCGCAGTCGAGAATGGTTTTGGTTAACACCCTAAAAAACCAATACAAAAACACTAATATTTCTGATAAAACACAACTAAACATTGAGTTTTTAGCCAAAGAAAATGCATACACAGTTACCACAGGACATCAGTTAAATCTGTTTACAGGCCCGTTATATTTTCTATACAAAATTATCTCAACTATTAACTTAGCAGAGCGATTACAGCAAAAATTTCCAAATGAAAATTTTGTACCTATTTATTGGATGGCTACCGAAGATCATGATTTTGATGAAATCAATTATTTTAACCTTAACGGGAAAAAAATACAATGGAAACGAGATAGTGAAGGTGCAGTAGGAAGATTATCAACAAAAGGATTAGAAACCGTTTTTGAGGAGTTTTCTAAGCAGTTACCAAAAACCGATACTGCAAGTTATTTGAAAGAACTTTTTAAAAAAGGATATCTAGAACATGATAATTTAACAGATGCTACTCGTTATATTGCCAATGAATTGTTTGCTGAATACGGATTGGTCATTGTTGATGGTGATGATAAAGAACTTAAAAAGCTTTTCATTCCTTATGTTAAGGATGAGCTCTTAAATCAAACCAGCTATAATAAAGTTTTAGAAACGATCGCTGGTCTTGAAAAGAATTATAAAATTCAGGTAACCCCTCGGGAGATTAATTTGTTCTATTTAACTGATGGTTTACGTGAACGTATCATTTTAGAAAATGGAATTTACAAAGTCAATAATACCAATATTTCCTTTAACAAGAGCGAACTACTTAAAGAAGTCTCTGACTTCCCAGATAGGTTTAGCCCTAATGCTTTGCTACGACCTTTATATCAGGAAGTAATTTTACCCAATTTATGCTATATCGGTGGGGGAGGTGAGCTTGCTTATTGGTTTGAATTGAAAAACTATTTTGAGGCTGTGAATGTTCCTTTTCCAATTTTATTGCTACGTAATTCTGTGTTATTACAATCAGAAAAACAAACTCAGAAACTGCAAAAACTAAACATCTCTCAAGAGGAAATTTTCTTACAGCAAAATGATTTAGTTGATAAAAAGATAAAAGAAATATCTAAATTAAAAATTGATTTTTCGCCGCAGAGGAGTTTGCTTAAAAAACAGTTTACTCAATTAGAAAAAATAGCTGAACAGACTGATAAGTCATTTATTGGAGCTGTAAATGCACAGACTAAAAAACAACTCAATGGGCTTGATAATTTGGAGAAACGTTTACTTAAAGCTGAAAAAAGAAAACATAAAGAGTTAGCAGATAGAATTAAGAATTTACAAGGTGAATTATTTCCAAACCAAAGTTTGGAAGAACGCCAACGCAATTTTTCTGAATATTATCTTGAGTACGGAGATACACTGACAAAAGTACTCAAAGAAAACCTTGATCCTTTAAAATTAGAATTTTCGGTAATTACTTTATAAAAGTTTGCTGAGCTCTAGAGCCCTTGTATATGCTTTGAGTCTAAACCCAACATCGAAATTGATTAATTCTGAAGGCTTTATCCAATGTAGTTCTTCAAATTCATCATCTTGTGGAATTAAGTCCCAGGTGTTATTATACCTTATTTTTACGACAGAAAGCTCTTGTCCTTTGTATATATAATAGGGGTCTTCAGGAGGATATGTATAACAAACTTTTTCCTTGAAAATTAGCTCAATATCATCATTAGAAATAGTAATGCCGAGTTCTTCGTTTAGTTCGCGTTTTACTCCAGTTAAAGTATCTTCACCAAGATTTAATCCTCCTTGAGGGAATTTATAGCCGCCATCACGAGGAGACGATCCAATAAGAACTTGACCGCTCTCATTAACAATGATTGCTAATACAGCTATACGAAATATATTTTTCGTCATAGCGTAAAAATAGGAATTCTAATTATTATTTTAATCAGAATTTAGTTACGCTTGCCTAATTCTAGCAGATATTTTTTTACTATCTCTATTCTGAATTCCGTTTGAAGATGTAATATTTTTAACCATGCGCTGTACATCAACCACAAAATCTCTTAAAATATTACTAGCTTTATCTGATGAGTTTAATCCTTTTTTCTGAGGATAATTTTTAATAAGAAAAGCATAATATTCTTCATTTTTAGAAGAAAAATCAGCTTTTTTCAGCATCATTACATTATATAATTCTGTAAAGATTTCTAACTTTTTCTTTTTGTCGCTAGACAACGTTTTTAATTGCATTAATAGATCTAATCTGTTTTCAAACTTAGAACGACCTTTAAGACCAAGATTAGACATTTTTTCAATAGTGTCTATACCAAGCTTTTTTAAAAGAAAAGTTGAGATTAATTTGTCAACATGGTAGGTTGCAAAGAAAAATTCTTCTTTGACATTGTTTAATAATTTCATAGCATTTTTTTAAACCTGACCTCAAGAGGGTAAGGTGGTTTAATCTCAAAAATAGCAGTTTTATGAAATCATTTACCAGAAAATTTACCGTTTACAGCTTTTCGCCAATAATCGGTATGTTTTTTCTATTGAACAGTAAAAGTATCAATGCTAACACAAAAATAAGAACAGCCATATAAAATAAGGTGCCATTATCTCCATTTACTTCTATACCTAATTGTGTAAGATGAAAAAAGATAGCGCCAGAAATAATTCCTAAAGTTAGCAACGCACCAGCCCAAACAGTTCGAGGTATCAATAATAAAATGGCAGCAATTAATTCTAAAACACCAATACCAATCCTACCAGTAGCACCTAAGCCAATTTTCTCAAAAATATAGATACTATCAGGATGCGCAGTAAATTTGAATCTTAACGTTTGAATTAAAAGCGCAGCAATAACTAATCTTAATACTAAAGGAAAATACTTTTTTAACATTTTTTTGATTTTAAATTTTAGACGGCAGAATACTGGTTCATTACAAATTATTCTTTGATGCCTGGTTGTGATATCTTAAAATTCTCTTTCTTTTTAGCTTGTTCAACTTGACGTTTTACATCTGCCAATAGCTTTTTTGCATCATAAATAATTCCATCTTTTATGGTATATTTTACCCCACCTACACGTACTACTTCATTAGCTTCTGTTAACTTGATGGCTCCAGTACCATACAATGCTTTTAGATTTACTAATGGATTTTCTTCTACAATTACTAAATCTGCTAGCTTTCCAATAGCTATTGTGCCTATTTTATCATCCATTTTTAATGCTTGTGCTCCACTTAATGTTGCTGCTTTAATAACTTCTAAAGGATGAAACCCTGCTTCACGCAGCAATTCTAACTCACGTATATATGCAAATCCATACAGCTGGAAAATAAACCCTGAATCTGAACCCGCCGTGACGCGTCCACCTCTGTTTTTATACTCGTTAATAAATTCCATCCATAATTGGTAATTCTTTTTCCAAGCAACTTCCTGCTCTGTTCCCCAATAATGCCAATACGACCCATGAGAAATTTTACTAGGTTGATAAAATTTCCATAACGAAGGTAGTGTATAGTCTTCATGCCATTCGGCTCTTCTGGCACGCTGCAAATCTCTACTAGCTTCATAAATATTAAAGGTAGGATCTAATGTAAAATCTAGCTCGATCAATTCGTTCATCACTTTATTCCAGTGTTCAGAATGCG
The DNA here is from genome assembly GCF_056591795.1 of Maritimimonas sp. 2210JD6-3. Lineage (NCBI taxonomy): Bacteria > Pseudomonadati > Bacteroidota > Flavobacteriia > Flavobacteriales > Flavobacteriaceae > Maritimimonas > Maritimimonas sp. 2210JD6-3. Next base: position 46,306 of record NZ_JBWQOJ010000024.1, read on the forward strand.
GTTTGGCAGCTTGTTGCCATAATTTACCAGCTTCTTCAAAACGATGTTGTTCATTGTTATAATTATAATCTAGTGGATAGTTTTGTACTGTTCGGTCTTCAAATAATGCTTCAGGTAATCCATACCAATGTTCCATAGAAGTTAATCCTGCACGGGCAGAATGTAGTACATTCCACCAACCCACATTCATTTGTGCATGGTGACAAGCTGAACCTAAGCCTAATTTTTTGTTTTCATCTAGAGCCGCTGCCATTATTTCTGGAGCAGCACCAAAAAATTTAATACCATCAGCACCATTTTTAGCATTTTCACGCACCCACTGCCTTGCTTGTTCAGGTGTACTTATAGGTGTTTTTGACCCAGCACCAAAAAAAGTATAGGAAACTATTCTAGGGGCAATAATTTCATTGTTAGCACTTTGCTGTTTTAATTTAACAGCACTGATACCACCTGGTTGTCTAATCGTAGTAATACCATGTGCCATCCATAATTTAAATACATAATCAGGATCAGCTCCTTGAGCTTTACCACCAATATGGCCATGCATATCAATAAAACCAGGCAACACATACATACCATTGGCATCAATCTCATACCCTCCATTTTTTAATTTAGGTCTTTTTGTTTCATCAATTTTTACACCAGGATATCCTACAGTAACAATATTTTTTATTTTGTTATTTTCTATAATGATATCTACGGGTCCCGTTGGCGGTGCCATATTACCGTTGATTAATGTTACTCCTCTTATAATAAGTTGGGGGTAAGGACCTTTACTAAATTCTTTAGAAGCCTCTTGGCTAAATAAAAGGTTAGAAAATACTAAAAGTATAAATAGGGTGGTAATAAAATGTTTCATTATGCATAATTAGTTGAGACTAAAATAAGAAATATACGGCAGATAATATTTTTTATCATTCTATTTTACCAATTCTTAATTAAATTTTACTTTTGCGAATGCAACAAAAGGTACTTATTTTAGATTTCGGCTCTCAGGTTACGCAACTTATTGCACGTCGAATACGCGAGCTTAACATTTACTGTGAAATTCATCCATACAATTCTCAAAAAGTAAATCCAGATCATTATAAAGCTGTAATACTTTCTGGTAGTCCGTATTCTGTACGTCAAGATGATGCTCCTAAACCAGATTTATCTAATATAAAAGGAAAGAAACCATTACTGGGTATTTGTTATGGAGCGCAATACTTAGTTCATTTTTTTGGTGGGGAAGTTGGAGCTTCTAATACTCGTGAATACGGTAGAGCTAAACTTACTTTAGTTGATGATACTAGTAGTTTGTTTAAAGGAATTAATGACGGTTCACAGGTTTGGATGAGTCATTCAGATACAATCATAGCACTTCCCTCAAATTACAAACGAATTGCAAGTACACACGATGTTGAAAATGCTGCTTTTAAAATAGAAGGCGAAGATACGTATGCGATACAATTTCATCCTGAAGTATATCATACGAAAGACGGAACAAAATTACTAGAGAATTTTTTAGTAAATATCGCCAACGTAGCGCAAGATTGGACACCCGATTCTTTTGTTGATACAACGGTTGCCAAACTAAAAGAAAAGGTAGGTAAGGACAAAGTTGTCTTAGGTTTATCTGGAGGTGTTGATTCAACAGTTGCTGCGGTACTGCTTGATAAAGCTATCGGTAAAAATTTATATTGTATCTTCGTTAATAACGGATTATTGCGAAAAAACGAGTTTCAAAGCGTTTTAGAGCAGTACCAAGGAATGGGTTTAAATGTAAAAGGGGTAGATGCTTCGGCACGTTTTTTGAAAGCCCTTGAAAGAATTACAGATCCAGAAGCAAAACGTAAAGCTATTGGTAACACGTTCATTGATGTTTTTGATGATGAAGCTCATAAAATAGAGGGTGTGTCTTGGCTAGGTCAGGGTACGATTTATCCAGATGTTATTGAGTCGGTTTCTGTAAGTGGTGGACCTTCTGCTACTATTAAAAGTCATCACAATGTAGGTGGTTTGCCCGATTATATGAAGTTAAAGATCGTAGAGCCTTTACGGATGATATTTAAAGATGAAGTGAGAAGAGTAGGGCGGTCTCTAGGTATTAGTGCAGAACTCTTAGGAAGACATCCATTTCCAGGTCCTGGATTGGGAATACGAATTCTAGGGGACGTCACCCCTACTAAAGTTCAAATTCTGCAGGATGTTGACGCAATATTTATTAATGGACTTAAAGAATGGAAGCTTTATGATGAAGTATGGCAGGCTGGAGCTATGTTGTTGCCGGTCAATTCTGTTGGTGTTATGGGAGATGAACGTACGTATGAAAGTGTAGTTGCATTAAGGGCTGTGACTTCCACAGATGGTATGACAGCAGACTGGGCAAACTTGCCGTATGAGTTTTTACAAGAAATATCTAATAAAATAATAAACAATGTAAGAGGTGTCAATAGAGTTGTATATGATATAAGTTCTAAGCCACCTGCGACCATAGAATGGGAATAAAAATAAAGAGTATGCATAAGATTCAATTGCTGGTAATCATTTTTTTGTTAAGTATGATTTCCGCTTTAGCACAAAACAAACCCTATAAAAAATATAAGGTTGAAGCGGATGAAACTATTCAATCAGTGTGTAAAAAACTATCCATTACACCTTATAAATTGTTACAGTTAAATCCTGAGATCAAGAATAACAATAACCTTGACGGAGTAAAAATTTTAATTGTACCTAATAAAGCGTATAAACCTGTTTCTGCAACCAGTGAACATGTAGATTATGTAAAAGACGGATTTTTATATCATAAGTTATTGCCTAAGGAAACGTATTCTAAACTTAAGAGGGAGTATGGCGTTGCTAAGAAACAGCTTAGAAGATTTAATTCTGAATTGCGTTTTGGTGGTTTAAAAGCAGGAAAGATTATAAAAATACCTGTTCCTTATGATTTTAAATTGCCTTCTTCTGTAGCATCTAATACCAGTACAGAAAGTAAGGATACAAAGCCATACATAGTAAAGTCGAAGGAGAATAAATGGAGAATTGCTAAACGTTACAATATTACGATTGAAGAATTGGAAGCCTTAAATCCCGATATTAAAGAGCAAGGGTTAAAAGCAGATAGTATTATACTGGTGCCAAATGTTGAAGAGGTACCAGAAGATGCATCTTTTGCGTTACTACATCGTGTAGAAAAAGGAGACACATTTTATAATTTAGGTGAACGATTTGGACTTAATCAAGCGCAATTAATTGAGGTGAATCCTGATTTGAAAGATGGTTTAAAAGTAGGGATGCTTATTAAACTACCTACATCAATTAACGTAAATAATGCCAAGGAGTTCATGCCTTTACTGAAACATGGTCAAGAATTAAATGTAGTGTTTTTACTGCCATTTATGAGTAATAATAACAAAGTTGATTTTGAAACAACAGGAGTAGATAAAACGGCTAATATTGCAACCGATTATTATCTTGGTGCTTCAATAGCATTAGACTCTTTAAAGAAACAGGGATTAAGAATTAATGTAAAAACATTTGATACTCAAAATAGTAAAACGAAGATCACCAGTATTTTCACCAGCTTAGATCTTGCTAAAGTTGATGTGATTATTGGCCCAATGTTTTATGGTAATTTAGAATTGGTTTCGAGATTAACTAAGGGTAGAAACATTCCGATTATTTCACCAGTATCAAAAAGAGATCATTCTTCAATGAATAATATTTCAGTAATTCAAGAGGTACCCTCTGAAAGTGAGTTGTCAGAAAAAGTTTTATCCTATATTAATACAAAATATGATAGACAAAACTTAATATTGATTGGTGATGATAAAAAAGAATCAGAACCATTTTTAGTAAGTGTAAAAGAGAAGTTAGAAGCTTTAGACTCTATAAATACAGTTACCTTAATTAAACCTAAAAAAGGGTATATTAAAAGAACTTTATTTCTTGATAATATTAAGAAAGGCAAAGATAATTTTATTATTCTTGTTACAGATGATGAAGTAGTGACAACAGATGTAATTAATAATTTAGGTTCTTTGTCTGAAAAACTTAATGTAACGCTTTTTGCGCTTAAAAGAGGGGATAATTTTGATGAATCTAAAGGTATTAATAATCAATTGGCACATGTGAATTTTCACTATCCTGAGTACAGTTTTATTGATCAGAATAATGAAAGAACCACACAATTCATTTCAAGATATAAGCAATTAAATTTTGCAGAACCTACAGAATATGCTTTTAAAGGGTTTGACACTACATACGATGCCTTATTACGCTTCGCATCATTTAATACTATTGAAAATGCACTAAATGCTGGTTTCTCTGAGCGTATGTGTACAAAATTTAATTATAAAAACAATGCTGGTAAAGGCTTTGTAAATAGTGGTGTTTACTTAGTAAAGTATGATGGGTTGAATCTGGTTAAGGTTGAGTAGTAAATTTATATCTAATAAATATAAAAGCACGTATTTTGCGTGCTTATTAATATCACAAAAAAAATATTTAGGCACTTCTATAAGTATTCAATCATTTGTATATCAGTGAATTATTTAATTTAGAATAAACAAACCCCGAAAAACGGCAATATAGCCAAAAAACAGGGTTTTCTTTTATCTTTCTTATACTTAAAATACAAAGAATATCTGATTTACAGCGTCAATTTTCATTTTTATCATCCACAGAGCAGTTTGATGCCTTTTATGATCGATTTTTAGAGTTATTAAGAACTATTTTTAGGTGTTTAAATTGTCATTCCAGTGAAAACGGGAATCTAAATAATAGAATTTCGGTTTTTGACCCTGAGGTTCCTGAGGTCAAAATGAAACGGGCGAAATACCCCTGTGGCTTGCTCTGGGGATAGTTGGTTTCAAGAAATTCTTTATTTTAACGTGAGTTCGATATAAAAAGTTAATTTTTTTGATAAAAAAAGCAGAATATTTAGTATATTAAAGTATTGAATTCCAATAAACTAAAGTTACTCTGCTTATGATTTCTAATGATAAAATTATTGAAATTTTCTGTAATCTAGACGATTTTATGAAAGAATTTGATGCTATTTTAATAAAACATAGCATTTCAGACACCTCTCAATCTAAAAAACGAAACAGAAAATCAAAAATGAGTAAAAGTGAAGTAATGACCATTATGGTTCTTTTTCATTTAAAATCCTATCGCAATTTAAAACACTTTTACCTATATTATGTTTGTAAACATATGAATGATTTTTTTCCTGATCATGTCTCTTATAATCGGTTTGTAGAACTCCAAAAGAAAGTTATCCAATCTTTAGCTGTCTATTTAAAACTTCATAGATTAGGTAAATGTTCAGGTATTTCTTTTATTGACTCTACAACACTAAAAGTTAGCCATTATAAAAGAGAAAAACAACATAAAGTATTTAAAGGAATTGCAGAAAAAAGCTATGGCACATTAGGATGGTTCTATGGTTTTAAATTACATTTAGTCTGTAATGATAAAGGGCAAATTATTGACTTTCTGATTACTAAAGCCAATGTAGATGATAGACAACTTTTAAAGGATAAAAATTTTCATGACAAAATATTTGGAAAAATTTATGGAGATAAAGGATATTTAGGCAAAGATTTATTTGATAAATTATTTGTTGATGGAATCCATTTAGTAACCAAATTAAGAAAAAACATGAAAAAGAAAGCACTTGAATTTATGGATAAAGTTTACTTGAGAAAAAGAGCAATTATAGAATCCGTAAATGATGTTTTGAAAAATACCTGTCAGATTGAACATTCCAGACACCGCTCATTTGACAACTTCTTAGGTAACTTAATCGCTGGGTTAACTGCCTATTGTTTTCTTGATACAAAACCATCTATTAAAATACAAAGATTTATGCCTAATATAGGAGTTTCTTAAGTCGAACTCACGTTTATTTTAAGTATTTACCTTATAAAATATCACTTAAATCATTGATCATGAATATAAATATTGTAATAAAGTTTCTTTAAACTTACTATTATTTATTTCAGTAATACGGATTTAAGCTCATGTTTGTTATAAACTTGCTTTTTCCCTTTACCATCATTTAATAACGATACTTACCATTCATTACTCATTTTGATTTGCTCTTAAAATTGCCAATAATGCATTAAAATCTGAAACTAGCCCAGTTACATCTGATGCTATACTGTCTGAGGGTATTGCATTCGGTAATTTTATACCTTGCTTAAAATTTAACCAATCCCAAATTATTTGTTGACCTTCTATGGTTATGTTTGGTCTAACTCTTTGGGGATAGTATTTTGCTTTGGCTTGTAATGACCATATTTGAAATGTTTTAGTTTTGTCTGATGTTCCTATAAAACGTAAGATAATTTCATTAATAGTACCTGTATTCTCATTAATTTTATGAAACCATAAAGGAGTATCTCTTGTTAATTCTTTACCATCAAAAATTTTATTATAAGTTCCACCACTTCCATTAACTATTAATTGTACCTTTGATGGATTAGAAATAAATAAATTACCTAACAATAACAAAATAGAATCTGCTTCTATAGCTTGTGTAGGATTATTAATTGCAATCTCAATAAAATCGTTATTTTCATTAAATGAGGAATCAAAAAGAAAACCTGTCATTAATGTACTAAACTTAAATAAGTTATCTAAGGGTGCAACTAAATGACCTATTTCCCCAGCACCTTCTGGTACTAGCGTTGCCTCTGCAGGATAATTATCTGCTGTATTAGTGTTATTTACAAAATCAAAAGAACCTCCAGTATTTTGATACCAAAAATGATTAATATCTACAGTTTTATGCAACATTAAAAAAGTATTATCTACGTCTTCTATATATCCGCTTTCTCCTGTATTTACATTACTCTTATAATAGTTAAAACCTTTTGAATTAATCATTATAGCATTACTGGCAATAGGTGCATGTATTAATATTTTATTATTTTTATAATGATCTATAAATTGTCCCGTAATAACATTTTCGTTGTTTCTAATATCTGCAGCCCAAAAATGACTATGTGTTTCACCACTTTTGCTTTTACCTAAATCCCAACAATACCCATCAATAATACAATTAGTTGTGTCAATATGTAAGTGAGAATAATTTTGTTCTTTTGAAGAAAGTACTAAACCAGATTGATAATGACCTCTTTTTATTACAGAAACGCCTCCTTGATTTTGAAAAAATACAGCTCTTTTACTTTTATCAGATTCAATATATTCAAAAGTAAAAGAGTTTACTGAACGTGCAATATTCAATCGTACTTCATTACCAGCACTTGCATTAGTTGTTGAAAAATCAAAAGCATCAAAGGTAATTTCTCCAGTATTTGTATTAATTGTAGTAATTTCAGTTTCTAACCAGCTACCATCATCTAATTTAACTGCTAGATTATAACCATCATGCACCCATGTAAAAGGGCTTAAATCTGTAGCTATTAAGCTAGTTACAGCTGCACCTGTTAAAGAATTGGCTAAACTTAATCCAAAACGAGGGTTCCAACGTGCTTTACCAGATGCTCTAATAACATCGTGCATAAATCTACCAATAAGGTAAAAAGATAAAGCGTGACTTTCTCCATATTTATATTCTGGACTTGTAGGGTCATCATAATAAGCACCATCCCAAGTAACTAAATTAAATCCCTTTTCATATTGTGCTGTTATATTTTGTTTTCCAACTCCTCTTAAAGCAACACGACCACCTAGTATTTTTCGATCTTTAGTTTCATAACAAACGATAGCATGACCTGTTGGATTTAGTACTCCTGAAACATCAACTGTAAAATTTTCAATGTACACATTAGTTTCAGCGACTCTAAAAATATCAACGTCTTTATCTGTAAAAACTATTGTTTTAGATTTTTCTTGATTATCAATAGAATACCTTGCTTCGCCTCCTAATCCGTGTCCACGTATATACTTTGCCTTTGTAATTCTAATATTACCAGTGACATACCACTTATAAGTTCCTAAATCTACATTGTAAGGACTATCAATGCAAGCCTGAATAAAAGGAGAAGCATCGTCTGTATAATCTGTTAAAGAGCTTTTTGGAATAGCACCATAGTTAATTGGATTTATAATATTACCTAAAGGTTTTATTTGCAGTTCTCTATAATAATCTCCATCTTCAATAACAAAATTATTTAAGTTGTCTGGTGTAGCGGCATAAGTTCCATATTTAATAGGTTCATAAGTCCCTTGATTAAATGTAAAAGAAGTTATACTATCAGACCCGTTTAAAACTGTATTATCAGCACTTTTTGGTATAAATTCTATTTCACCTACTTTTAAATATTGCAGATGAAAAGGTTTAGCCGTATCTATTGGTGATTGATTAAGAGAAAAACCAATATAGTTTACTGTAAGGTCAATTTTGGTGGTCCAAATTGATTTTATCCATTGTCCAAATGGTAAATTAGTTCTATCTAAATCATTCCCGTCTAAATCTTTTATAGATGTTAGTATAAATCTGTCTGTAATACTACTTGGACAATCTAATTTGTTACCACGATTCCTATATCCAATAGGGCAAAGACCTTCGACGGTATTTAAAGTAACTTCATAATTACTTGTGTCAGACATAATAGTATTTTTTTCATCAACTTTCCATATAAATTCAAATACTGTATTCGCTGGTATTATATTACCATTTGTAAATATCCCATTTTTTGAAACCATTGTTGAGTGAATATTGTTTGTATCATCTCTTTCAAAAATTAAATATTCTGGTTTATCATCAGCTATAACTTCAAAATTAACTAATCTATCTTTATTATATATTTTTTCGCCTAAAATGAGATCTTTTAACCCTAACATTGTTGTGTGATTTACTTCACGTTTCAATAATGGAACCCTATTTTTTTGTATAAGCCTCCATAGTTTGTGAGTCTCATCATTAATTCCAATAGACTCATATCTATCTCCTGTAAGAATGTCAATATAAACATATCCTATTTTGCCACTTACTGAGCCATTGGGGTTTCCATTTCCAGTTATTGTTTGTTGGGTATATTGCGCCATGGTGTTTTTTGTAAAAATATAAATTTTATATAAATCTATTTTTTAAAAAAAAAGAAAAAACCCTCTTTAATATTGACTTACTTAAAATATCAAATTGAATCTAAAATAAAATTTTTAAAAAGATGTTGTAATCAAATCTTTAAACCTTATAAGAGACTATTTGTTTTATATCATTTCTTATTAAAAACATTGTAAATAATTATTAACTAGATACTGATATGATGTAATATTTTTAATTTTTTGATTGTCAGTGTGTTTTATAAGTTGTGTGAGTTTTCTCTCTAATTCTTTTAAAGAATTATAAATTTTCATTGAGAGACTTTACTTTTAAGCCATTACCACATTTTTTCAGTAGGATTTAATAGAGGTATGGGGCTAAAATTACGCCTTGTTCAAAAGGAAAAACAAAAAAGCCGATATATTAAACCTTAAATGTTAGCTTGTTTTGTACTTTAAAAGTAGCTAAATCCAATTATTCACGAATGTGCC
>NZ_JBWQOJ010000025.1:0-52793 GCF_056591795.1 Maritimimonas sp. 2210JD6-3
TTTAATAGATAATGTTAATTTAATTAATATGCTTATGAAATAGAAAATAAATTAAAGTACACTAGAAAATGTATTATAAATTAACATTATTGTTTAACTAAAAAAATGTAGAAATCATGAAGTTTTTTTATCTATTATTACTTTCTTTCATTTTATTTTCATGTTCTAATGAAGTTGTTCTAAATGAAAATTTACAATCAAATCAGGACTTAGCTTTATTCAAGTCAAAGGTAATTGAAGGATACAATATTCCGCCTGATGATATAAAATATTTACAAGCAATTGGTTTTTCTGGAAGTTCAGGTGTTGTTCTTGAGAAAACAAATTTAGTCAATGGTAAAGTACATATCTCTTACCTAATGGATGGGGATATAGAAATTCGAAAAGATGAATTAAAAGAAAGAGCAAATATTAACATCTTAAATACAAAGCAATATAGAACCACTAATCTTGTTACTGGATTGCCAAGAACTATTAAAGTTATTGCTGTTAATATAGCAAACGGGACATTAAGACAAGGTTTAATTAATGCTATTCAGAATTACAACAACCTTCCTATTAATTTATCTTTTACGCTTGAATTTAGAAACGTTTTTTCTATATGGCAATTAATAGCAGCTCAAAATCAAAGTGATATACTGGTTTCATTAGGTAGTGGTAGCGCAGGTGGTGTCGCAGGATTCCCATACCCTAATGGGGTTCCCTATGATTCAGTGGTAGTTAATGGATCAACTTCACAATTTGGAGTCGATGTATGTGAACATGTTTATACGCATGAAATAGGGCATTGTATAGGGTTAAGGCACACTGATTATTTTGATCGAACAATATCATGTGGGATTGAATATGATCAATATGGTAATGTTAAAAATCCAAATGAAGGTCAAGCGAATGTAGGAGCAATACATATTCCTGGAACTCCAACAGGTAATGATGTAAGTTCAATAATGAAAGCTTGCTTTGGGGGTTTTGAAACAGGGGAGTTTACAAATTATGATATAACAGCATTAAATTATTTGTACTAAATTGACTAAATAAAAAACCTCGCGCTGATAGCGAGGTTTTTTATTTAGTTGTTAGTGTTAGTTCTGAGTATCTGTTAAAGGTACAGGAAGTACATTATAAACAACATCACCAGCTCTATCGATTGGTAAGATATTTGATAAATCATATCTTCTAAGATCAAACATTCTATGGTTCTCACTCCATAAAGAATATCTACGCTGTCTAAGCATTTCTGTAACCAAGGAAGCATCATCTGTTGCACCCGAATAATTTGGTAAACCCCAAGCATTTCTAATAACATTTAAGGCAGTAACAGCTTCGGTGTTATCATTACCTATTTGGGCTTCAGCATAGACTAGAATTAATTCTTCATTTCTAAGCATATCGATTGGTGAAACATTGGTTGCGTATAAACGAGTTTCATGCGTTCCACTAAGATTATCTTGGGTAGAAGGATCAGGTCTAATTGCAGCTTTTGTACTAACTCTTAGATCACCAGCTTCCGCATCATTAATCCAACTATTATGAACAATAATTTGATCACCATTGTTAGGATCGGCTATAGTTGAAGGACCTTTATATACTGGGTTTGTTAAATCACCACTGCTAGTACTAAATACATGTTTTGGTCCAATGGTTAAATTTCCATTCAAATTAAAATATGAATTACTTAAGGTATTTAATGTACTAGTTTTATCCCCTGCGTACAATGCAGCAATAGCCGCTACCGCTCTATTAAACTCTGCAAAATCTGAAGGGGTATTAAATCCTTCAAATCCAGCTAATGAAAACGAAAAGGTACTACCAGCAGCATTTAAATTTGATAAACCGTCATCTAATAAGTTTCTCACAGCTGCTATGGCATCATTAAATTCTAAAATCGGACCTAAATTCAAATCATCAGATACATCAACTCTTGCTCGATTATATGACTTCAATACTTCAATTAGCTCAAATCCTATGATAGTTTGAGCGAAGCCTACGTAACCAGCTTTCTGAGCTTCAGTCACAGCTTCGGTATTATTAGCTGACTGAATTAAAATATTTGCATTTTTGATAGATCGATATCTGCCAGCCCATGGAGCCGTTGAGTAGAAATCTGTATTTTCTAAGGTAGATCCATTTATACCTAACAAATTAGCTGTGTTTCTTGGGTCAGCATCAAATAGATAGAGTTCTCTAGCCATGGTTCCGCTCGCTGTTGTTTGGATACCTAGAGAATTGCGCATGGTAGATTCAACACCAACAACCAAATTGTTTAGTTGATTTATGGATGCACCCGTTAGAACACCTTCTAAACTTGGTCCATTAGGGTCAGTTTGTTCTTCAAAAGTACAAGATGTTGCTCCTATTAAAAGTATTGCAAAGAGAACAGCATGAACTTTAATTGTATTTATTTTAAATATTTTCATTGCTTTTCTTTTAAAAATTAACATTTATGTGAAAATAAAATTGTTTTGTACTCGGAAAAGGAGTAACATCAATTCCGCTTGATAATCCAGCACTACCATTTGTCGAAACTTCAGGATCATAACCAGTATAATCAGTTATTGTGAATAAATTTCTGGCCGAAACGCCTAATTTTACATTATTTAATCCTCCTAATGATTCAAGAACACTCGAAGGGAGTCTATAATATAAGGCTACTTCACGCAATCTAACATAACCAGCAGGTTCTACAAACCTTGTTGCCACAAAACCAGAAGCGGCTCTTGCTTGGCCAGCTTCTGTATCTAAATCAGGAGTTGTTTGTCCTAAATCAGTTAATAAAGTTGAAAGATTAATATTATTACCACCTTCTTTCCAATGTAACAAGAAAGAAAAATCAAAATTCTTAAGAAATGTAAAGTTATTATTAAATGACATTTGAAAATCGGGTTCAGCATCACCTATTTGAGTAGGAACTCCATTAACACTACCAGCTAATTGAGTTACAGGCTTTCCTTCTTCAATATAATATGTACCAAGTCCTAATCCAAAACCAGCACCTGGTTGCGCGAAAGGCGGGACATCTAGTCGTGTTACTTCTGAATTGTTAAACCAAAAACGGACACCACTATTCCATGAAAAATTCTCAGTATTAAAAGCATTTACATCTAAAGCTAATTCTAAACCTGTATTTTTTAAGTCAGCCAAATTTGTAGTTTCTGTTGTAAAACCAGAAGAAGTAGGTAAGCCTCTACTTAAAATAAGATCTTTTACATTTCTATTATAGTAGGTTGCTTCAAAAGTAACCTTATCAAACAATCGTGTATCAATACCTATTTCAAATTCTTGAGATGTTTCAGGCTCAATATTAGGATCACCTTTAGCAGGATTAATTGTCGATCCACCATTGCCGCCGATAGAGGTAGCATTTAAGCTAGTAAATAGAGAACCAAATCCAGCCGAAGAACCGGTCTCACCGTATGCTGCTCTAAGCTTAAATTGATTAATTGATTCCGATTTCCAAAAATCAAAATTATTTAAATTAACAGCCAACGAAGCTTTCGGGAAACCATAAAATTTATTTGGATCTCCGTTTAAAGTAGATTTATCAAATCTATATCCTAAAGTTCCAATAAAACGATCCTTATAATTACCTTCTAATTGAGCAAAATATCCAAACTCTCTCACTGAAAAGGTTCTCTGAATAATACTTTGATTATTACCTTGATTTAAATTAGTTTGATTCGGAATTAAATCTGAAGTATTGCTCAGAACTAAATCCCCTACTTGATCTAAATAGGTTATACCAGCTTGTGTTGTCAAGCCCAAATCACCGTCTATGGCGTCGTGACTCCAAACTCCAATTACTTGTGAGTTAAAATTTGTAAACCCGTTTTTACCAACACCAATAAATCCGTTTTGACCGCTGGCAATTGTACCTTGGTGTGTTTCAGGAACATAAACATTGGTTTGGTTTGCTAAGTAATCCAAACCTAAATTAGTTACTAATTTCACTCTATTTTTATCGTCACTAAAAAGATTTGTATTTATTTTTAAACCTTGAATAAAACGATTGTTTAAATCTTCATTTTTAGCTTGATCTCTAACAAAAATAGGATTACCAGTATAGTTAGGATTGTTTGGGTAATTGCCCTGCTCGTCTGGAAATAAGTTATTCCAGGGTCTTGTAAATGCTAAGGTATATCCATAACTCAACCCTCCTTCATTTTCATTTCCAGTAAAACTTCTACTAGAAGTACTTCTAACATAATTTGAGCTAAGTGAAAAGTCAAAAGTATTAGAAATTTTATGGTCTACATTCGCTTTAATTGATAAGCGTTCATAACCAGTATTCTTTATAATTCCTTCTTCATCTCTGTAGGAGGCACCAACATAAAATTTTGTTTTCTCGTTACCACCATCAGCACTTATTTTTGTCTCGGTTATTAGTCCTTTTTCTCCATATATAATATCTTCATAATCATATAAACTTCCTCTTTCAGCTATTGTAGCATTGAATTTATCTACTTCCGCTTGAGCCGTTGCTCTATTATTAGCATCTTCAACTGGGTCATCACTTGGAGAATAAAATGCATTGAAAACACTATCAGCAGTCCATTTTCTTAGACCAATAGGATTAGCTATCTCAGTGAATCCTACATCTTGGCCAAATCTAAATCTTGTTTTTCCGCTTTTTCCTCTTTTCGTCGTGATTATTACTACACCAGCATTCGCGCGAGTTCCATAAATAGCGGCAGCAGAAGCACCTTTTAATACTTCTATATTCGCAATATCATTTGGATCAATATCAGCTATTCTATTCGCTGAATTTTCTTCATTACCTCTATTGGCTCCCGAGGCAAAACGTAAGCCTGAAGGAATTTCAACGTTATTTATATAAACTCCGTCAACTATAAACAAGGGTTGATTATTTCCGTTTATTGAAGAAATTCCACGAAGTCTAAGTGCAATACCACCTCCGGGGGCACCAGAAGATGATGTAATATTAACACCCGTCAATTTACCATATAAAGCGCCATCAACAGTACTTTGACCCGTATTACCTACTAACTCTTCAGCCGAAACTGTAGATACTGCATTAGCAAGATTCGCTCTTTTAACCGAAGAAGCTAAACCCGTAACAACAACCTCATCTAAACTTTCAGCATCTTCAGATAAAGTAATATTTACAGGTTGACTTGCATCACTAACAGATATTTCTTTGGTAATATAACCTATAGAAGACACCACTAATGTTGCAGGCAAACTAGATACATCAATTGAAAAATTACCATCATCATCGGTAGTTGTTCCATTTGAGGTTCCTTTTTCTACAACGGTAGCAAAAGGGATCGATTGATTTTTAGTATCACTTACCTTTCCTGTTATTGTTTGCGAAAACAAACATAGCGGAGCAATAAACAATACTAGAAATAATGCTTTTTTAATTTCTAATAGTTGTTTCATGTATTCGAATTAATTAGTTATTAGTATAACAAATATTGTTTTTTTTACATAAACAGCAAAATTTTTATCGAAAAAGAATGTATAATTGAATATTAGGTGTGAATAATTGTTATTCTTTTAAAATTCTAAACATGCGTCATTTAACCAATTTTTAACAAGACAATCAAGGGTTTAGCACTAAGTTTGCTTTCCTGTAAAAATTGATTTAGTATTGTAAAAATTTTTAAAAGTGTATGGAAGAAACAAGTACAAGTGTTGATATTAGAGCGATTAGTGAAAAGATAGAAAAAGAGAGTGCTTTTGTAGATTTACTAAATTTAGAGATGAACAAAGTAATCGTTGGTCAAAAGCACATGGTCGAACGATTGTTAATAGGTCTTTTAGGTAATGGTCACATACTTCTTGAGGGTGTTCCAGGCTTGGCAAAAACATTAGCAATTAACACCTTGTCTAAAGCTGTTAAGGGTTCGTTTAGTCGAATTCAATTTACACCAGATTTGTTACCAGCCGATGTTATAGGAACTATGATTTATAATATTAAAGAAAATGACTTTTCTATTAAAAAGGGACCCATTTTTGCAAATTTTGTACTAGCTGATGAGATCAATCGAGCACCAGCAAAAGTGCAATCTGCATTATTGGAAGCTATGCAAGAACATCAAGTAACGATTGGTGATAGTTCTTTTAAACTAGAACAACCATTTTTAGTAATGGCAACTCAAAACCCTATCGAACAAGAAGGTACTTATCCATTACCAGAAGCACAAGTCGATCGTTTTATGTTAAAAACAGTTATCGATTATCCGAAGCATGCCGAAGAGCAACTCATTATGCGTAATAATCTCAAAGGAAACTTTGAAAAGGTGAATGCAGTTGTTGATCTTAAGCAGATTTTATCGGCTAGAGAAGCGGTGAAAGCTGTATATATGGATGAAAAGATAGAAAAATATATACTCGATATCATTTTTGCTACACGTTATCCTGAAGAATTTAGATTACCAGAATTAAAGCCTTTAATTAGTTTTGGAGCTTCGCCGAGAGGAAGTATCAATTTAGCGATGGCTTCAAAATGCTATGCCTTTATAAAACGTCGTGGCTATGTGATCCCAGAGGATGTTCGTGCCGTAGTTCATGATGTTTTGAGACATCGCGTAGGAATCACCTATGAAGCCGAAGCCGAGAATATAACTTCAGTAGATATTATTAATAAGATTGTTAATCAAGTTGAAGTACCTTAAATCTTTACTGTCATTCCTGAAAAAACAGGAATCTGATTATTAACTACTCAAATTTCTAAGGTTTCGCATTAAATGCGGAATGACACTAAAAGAAAATGGATACTAAAGAAATACTAAAAAAAGTACGTAAAATAGAGATCAAGACACGTCGTTTGTCTGATCATATTTTTTCAGGAGAATACCACAGTTCTTTTAAAGGACGTGGTATGACTTTTTCTGAGGTACGCCAATATCAATACGGTGATGACATTCGTTCTATTGATTGGAATGTCACTGCGAGATATAATGAACCCTACGTAAAAGTCTTTGAAGAAGAACGCGAGCTAACAATGGTGTTAATGGTTGATGTTAGTGGATCAGAATTCTTTGGAACTACACAACAGTTTAAAAGAGATACCATTACTGAAATCAGTGCAACACTGGCATTCTCTGCCATTCAGAACAACGATAAAGTAGGATTGTTATTATTCTCTGATGAGATAGAATTGTTTATTCCTCCCAAAAAAGGTAAGTCACATGTACTACGTATTATCAGAGAATTAATAGAATTTAAACCTAACAGTAAAAAGACAAATATTGAGCAAGCATTGCGTTATTTCTCGAATGTAATGAAAAAGAAAGCAATCGTGTTTATTCTGTCTGATTTTATAGATGATGATTATGATAATGCTTTGAAAATTGTGGGTAGAAAGCACGATGTTACAGGTATTAGGGTTTATGATAAATACGAAGAAGAGATTCCAGCCTTAGGTATTGTGCCGATGCTTGATGCAGAATCGGGCAAGACTGTATTGGTTAACACGAATTCGAAACAAGTTAGAACAAATTATAAAGCGCAATACTTAAAAACTGTTGCTTATTTTCAGAACACATTTACACGAAGTGGTTCAGGAACTATCAATACAAGAATTGATGAAAGTTATGTAAAAAAATTATTAAGCTATTTTAAACGACGTGGATCTTAAATGAGGTTATAAGTAAAAATGAAAAGATATTTAACACATATTGCCCTATTGATAAGCTTAATTGTTGTTGCACAACAACAACCTAAGGTTTTTGTTAAGGCTGATACTACTAAGATTAGAATTGGTGAACAAATTAATTATGAAATTATTGTCGAGAACACTGATAAAGGTATTGTATTTCCTGAAATAGAATTAGATAGTTTTCGTAAAATAGAAGTAGTGGCCTCACTACCAATCGATACATTGAAAGATAAATTGATAAAAAAATACGCGCTTACGAGTTTTGATAGCGGGCAATATGTATTACCTCAGCAACGTGTTTTTATCTGGAGTCAAGAATTTTTAACAGATTCACTCACAATAGATGTGGGCACTGTTGCTGTTGACACCCTTAAACAACCCATGTATGAAATAAAGGCGATTCAAAATGAACCTTATACCTTTGAAGATTTTAAAAAATACTTATTATGGATTTTAGCAGTTTTAATCCTTATTGCGGCTGCAATCCTATACTTTGCACTTAGAAAGAAGAAAACACCAGAAGCATTAGCAGCTGCAATTCCGCCTTATGAACTAGCGTTAAAACGATTGAAAGAATTAGACGCTAAACAACTTTGGCAAAAGAATAAGATGAAACAGTATTATGTAGAACTTTCAGATATCGTGAGAACCTATATAGAGCGAGATCTTAACATTCCTGCATTAGAATCTACTACCGAAGAGTTGATAGAATCGATGACTGATTTTAGTAATTCATCAACCAAACTTACTATTTCTAAAGAGACGATAGCAAAATTAGATAAACTACTTAAAGAATCTGATTTGGTCAAGTTCGCAAAGTATAAGCCATTGGTAAATGAAATAGAATTGCATAGACAAGATGCAAGACATGTAATAGATGATTTGAAACCCAAAATTAGTAAAGACGACGACGATGAAGCTGTGGAATAATTTAGAGTTTACAAATCCAGAATTTTTGTGGTTGTTAGTAGTAATCCCACTGTTGATAACGTGGTATTTCTTTACGAAGAATAAGCGCAGTGCTCGGCTTAAAATGGCGAGTACGAAAGGATTTGCGCAACAGTCTTTTTTAGCCAAACTAAAACCATTTTTAAATGTACTGAGGTTGCTAGCGCTAACAGCATTAATTATTGCGTTGGCTAGGCCCAGAAATGTAGAGGTAAGCAAGCGCACTAAAACTACCAGAGGTATTGATATTGTAATGGCTATTGATGTTTCAGCAAGTATGTTGGCCAAAGATCTAAAGCCGAATAGACTTGAAGCCTTAAAAGAAGTTGCTACTAATTTTATTAATAAACGACCAAATGATAGAATTGGTGTCGTTGTATATGCTGGTGAAAGTTTTACACAAACGCCTATTACTAGTGATAAACGCATTGTAAAGAACACGATTAGAAAACTGCGTTGGGGAGATCTTGAAGGAGGTACAGCCATTGGCATGGGCTTAGGATCGGCAGTAAATAGGCTTAAAGAAAGCAAAGCAAAAAGTAAGGTAATAATATTGTTAACCGATGGTGTCAATAATGCAGGTTTTGTTGACCCAAGAACAGCTACAGAATTAGCAAAAGAACTCGGTATCAAGGTTTACACCATTGGCTTAGGAACGAATGGAACGGCATTGTTTCCTTATGCTAGAGATGCATCGGGTATTTTGATGTTTCGAAATATGCAAGTAGAAATTGATGAAGATTTACTGAAGTTCATTGCCGAACAGACCGAAGGCACCTACTTTAGAGCTACCGATAATAAAAAATTGGCATCAATTTATGATGAGATTAATAAACTAGAAAAAACAGAAATAGAAGAATTTAAATACTATAATTATCAAGAGCGTTATCGACCTTTGGTTTTGTTGGCAGGATTTTTAGTATTGTTAGAAATGCTTTTAAGATTTACAGTATTTAGGAGTTTTATTTGATTTATGTGGATTTGTTTATAGGTGGTTTGTGTATTAGATATGAAAGAATTTGAGTATTCATTTGAGAGGTTAGAGGTTTGGAAAGAATCTATTGAATTAGTAAAATTAATTTATAAGATTACAAATGAATTTCCGTCAGAAGAAAAGTTTGGTTTAACAAGTCAACTTAGAAGAGATTCTGTTTCAATTTCTTCTAATTTAGCTGAAGGAACATCAAGAATAACAAAAAAGGACAAGGCTCATTTCACGACACTGGCATTTAGTTCTTCTATAGAAGTATTAAATCAGCTAATTATTAGTAGAGAGCTAAAGTTTATTTCAAAAGAAGAGCTAGAAGCAATTAGAAAAAGAAATACTAAAATTACTAATATGTTAAATTCTTTACGGAAATCTCAAATTAACAATTAAACTCATAACCAGATAAACAATAATAATGTATCAATTAGAAGAACAAAAATATTTTATCTATTTCGCAGCAATTGCGTTGCTTCTGGTTGCATATTTTTTAATGGCTTTATGGAAACGTAAAAAGCAACAAAAATTTGCAGATGCAGAACTATTGGAAAGACTGAGTCCAGAATCTTCTTCTTTTAAATCCATTTTAAAAGTTATAACTGTTGCCTTGGG
This sequence comes from Maritimimonas sp. 2210JD6-3, assembly GCF_056591795.1. Lineage (NCBI taxonomy): Bacteria > Pseudomonadati > Bacteroidota > Flavobacteriia > Flavobacteriales > Flavobacteriaceae > Maritimimonas > Maritimimonas sp. 2210JD6-3. The sequence goes on from NZ_JBWQOJ010000025.1 coordinate 10,170, forward strand.
CCTATCTTTTTTAATTATAGCATTGGTAAACCCAAAAATGGGTACAAAACTTAAAACAATTAAAAGACAAGGAGTAGATGTTGTCTTTGCTCTAGATGTTTCTAGAAGTATGTTGGCCGAAGATATAGCTCCAAACCGTTTAGAAAAAGCAAAGCAAATTATCTCTAAAATAATTGACAAGCTCGGTAGTGATCGGGTCGGGATTATTATTTATGCAGGGAATGCATATCCGTTATTACCTATAACAACCGATCATGCCGCAGCAAAAATGTTTTTGCAAAATGCAGAACCTAATATGGTTTCATCTCAAGGTACAGCGATTAATGAAGCGCTTAAGCTTGCGAAAAGTTACTTTGATGATGATGATCAAACGAATCGCTATTTGTTCGTGATTTCAGATGGAGAAGATCATGAAGAGAATGTGAGTTATATTGCCAATGAAGCTATTGAAGAAGGCATAAAAATTTATAGTATTGGTATCGGAACGAACAAAGGAGGCCCTATTCCGTTGAAAAGAGATGGTACGCTAATTGGATATAAAAAAGATAGAAAAGGCGAAGTTGTTATTACCCATCTCAATGATAAAACACTAAAAACTATTGCCTCTGATGGTAAGGGTGAGTATTTACTTGGAACCAGCACTTCAAAAACGGTAGATTATATAGATGAATTATTATTGGCAGCAGATAAAAAAGAATTTGAAACGAAGCAATTTTCAGATTTTAAAGATCAGTTTCAGTGGTTTATTGGTTTGGGTCTATTATTTTTAGTGTTAGATATATTTATGTTTGACAAGAAGACTTCTTGGATTCAAAAATTAAACTTGTTTAACGAGAAAAAAACTGAATGAAATGGTACGATTATTAGTAGTATGTTGTTTAATTTCTTGTGTTTCTTTTGCTCAAAAAAAGAAACCTCAAAAGCCTAAAATTGAGTTACCCGCAAAGCAAATCATTCGCGATGGTAACGATTTTTATAATAAAGCAGATTTCGCTGAAGCAGAAAATCAATATCAAAAAGCTTTAGAAATTAACCCTAATTACGAAAAAGCTACCTATAATCTTGGTAATGCGAAATATCAACAAGGTAAGTTTAAAGAAGCTGTTCCGCAATACGATTTGGTTACAAAAACAACAGAAGATAAATATGTGAGAGCAGAAAACTTTCATAATATCGGTAATGCGATGATGAAGCAGAAGCAATATGATAAAGCTATAGATGCGTATAAAAATGCACTACGAAGTAACCCGAATGATGATGAAACACGCTATAACCTTGCGCTAGCTCAAAAGTTGCGAAAGAATGAAGCAGATAATAAAAAAGACGATAAGAATAATAAAGATAAGAACGATAAAAAAGAAGACGAAGAGAAAAAGAAAAACGACAAGAATAAAGATAATAAAGACAAAAAAGATGAAGGAGATAATGGCGAAAAAGACAAAGATAAGAAAGGAGATAATAAAGAAGATCCTAATAAGGATAAGCAAGGAGATAGTGAAGAAAAGAAACAGCAGCCAAAGCCTCAAAAAAATAAATTATCTAAGCAACAAATAAAGCAGTTACTAGAAGCGATGAATAATGAAGAGAATAAAACGCAGAAAAAAGTAAATGCAAAGAAGGCAAAAGGTAAAAAAATAAAACAAGAAAAAGATTGGTAGTTTGTGAAGCGACTTAGTTTTATCATAGCATTATTTTTTAATCTTGTTGTACTTGCTCAAGAAGTAGATTTTAAGGTCGAAGTGAGTAAAACAAGTCTAGGCGTTAATGAGCGCATACGCCTCAAATTTTCAGTAAATAGACAAGGTGTAGATGATTTTAAATTACCTGATTTAAAAGATTTTAAAATTGTTGCGGGGCCCATGACAGGCACTAATTTCAGTTCTATCAATGGTAAAATGTCATTCGAACAATCCTATACCTATACATTGCAACCCAGAAGACAAGGTGTATTAACTATAGGCGAGGCAACTGCAAATTATAAGGGTGAAAAAATTACGACAAAACCTTTAAAAATTACGGTTACGAAGCCAGTTGAAATACCAAAAGACCCGAACGATCCTAATTTTATTGCTTCTAAGAATATTTTTTTAGTAACTGAGATTTCAAATACAAATCCGTATGTAGGGGAAACTATATCAGTAGTTTATAAGCTTTATGTAAATGTGAACAATGTTTCCGTATTAGGAAGAAGAACTGTTGACTTTCCCACATTTAATGGTTTTTGGAGTCAAAATGTTGATGTACAAGGTACCGGAGCTAAAGATGGAACGTATCAAGGAACTCAAATGCGATATGTAATTGAGGGGAAGGCAGTACTTATTCCTCAAAAATCAGGTTCAATTACTATAGATGGAATGAATGTTGAAGTTGATGTAGAAGTGCCTATTAATAGAAGAAGTAGGTTTGGCAATATACTAACGCGTACGGTAACGTATTCGGCTTCTTCAGGAAAAAGAACTATAAATGTTAAACCACTACCTGTAGCCAATAAGCCCGCAAACTTTTCGGGAGGTGTTGGTGAATTTGAATTTAATGTAAGTTCTAGTAAGACGACATTAAAAGCGAATGAGTCTGCTCAGATAAAAGTAGAAGTCTCAGGTCAAGGAAATTTAAAATTAATAGAGTTGCCTACTATTGAAACTCCTAATGGTCTAGAACGCTATGAGCCAGAACATAAAGAAAACATACGAAACAATTCTAGTAGGCTAACAGGTAAAGTGTATGATAGCTATACAGTAGTACCGCAGTTTCGAGGAAAGTATAAAATACCGCCTGTATCGTTTTCTTACTTTAGCTTAAAAGACAAAACATATAAAACCATTACAAGTGAACCCTTGGTTTTAAATGTCAATGAAGGCAAAGCGATGGGTAATGCCGTATCAAGCACAAATACGAATAAAGTTGATGTAGTTTCGACAGGTACTGCGTTACGATATATTAGTACTACTACTAACTTAACTTCTGCAAAAAAGAAAAAAGACTTTTTGAATTCTAATTTATTTTATGTCTTATTAGCGTTACCGCTACTTACAATCCCTTTAGGGATTTTCATCGGGAGAAAGAAACGAGCGCGTGATCGCGATATTGTTGGGAATAAACGTAGAAAAGCTGATCGCTTAGCGCGGAAATATTTATCTGAAGCTAAGAAACAATTAGGACATAAGGAAGCCTTTTACATCGCACTAGAAAAAGCCCTACATAATTATTTAAAAGCTAAATTGCAGATTGAAACTTCAGATATTAGTAAAGATAAAATAGCTGAAATTTTAAAAGAAAAAGATGTAGATGGTTCTGATATTAAAGACTTTATAAAAGTACTAGATGATTCTGATTTTGCTCGCTATGCACCATCAACGAATGTAATGATGCAAAACGATTATGACCGAGCAAGAGATATCATTACAAAATTAGATAAACAATTATAGCGTCATTCCGAATGAAGTGAAGGAATCTGTTGAATGAGATTGCCACGTCATTTTATTCCTCGCAATGACAAAAAAATATGAAAAAACTTTTTTACATAGCATTTATTTTATTTATAAGCTTATTACCTGCCCAGCAGGAAAATGAATTATTTTCGAATGCAAATAAACTCTATCAAGAAGAAAAATACAGTGAAGCGATTACTATTTATGAGCAATTAGAATCTCAACAACTGGTTTCAGATGATTTGTTTTATAATATGGGAACGGCCTATTATAAACTAAATCAGGTAGCACCCGCTGTATATTATTTAGAAAAAGCGTTACTACTAAATCCAAACAATGCAGACGCAAAGCATAATTTAGCCTTTGCAAAACGGATGGCAATAGATACTATTGACGCATTACCCAAAACCATTGGACAACGTTTTTCTGAAGGATTTATTCAAAAGCTAACTTATAATACATGGGCGTGGCTTGGGGTATTATTTGCCTTTATATTTGCCACCTTCTTTTTATTATATCATTTTGCTTATGAGTCTGCTCGGAAAAGATTTTTTTTCGTAAGTAGTTTGATTGCTGCTGTGTTTGCCTTGGCATCCATAGGCTTTGCGTATAACAATTTTGAATATGTAAAGAATAATAGATATGCTATTGTTTTTGAACAGCAGGTACATGTAAAAAGCGCACCTACAGCAACGGGTGATATCGTTTTTGAATTGCATGAGGGCACTAAAGTGAAACTCTTAGAGAAAGTTGATAATTGGGAAAAAATAAAATTAGCAGATGGTAAAATAGGATGGTTGCAGAGTGAGGATATAAGAGCGTTGGGTTAGATTTTGTAAGTTATGGTAAAGAGCCATATTCTTGGTTGGATAAAAGTTCTATTATTGCTGATTACTAAGTTAGAAAATGAATTTCTGTTTTTGAAACTAGCTCCTAAAATATTGGTACCACTTATTTTAAAACCCCAAGCACTATCCTCTTTTTGATAAAATAAAGAGGCATTGGCTATTTCATAATTATTTTTAGCACCATTATTATCTCGATAGGTGTTTCTTGAATAATCAGCTAATAAGGTAAAACTATTCAAAAAATTGTATTCTAAATTTACGTAAGGGTTTTCATTACTAAACTTAGAATCAGTATTTAAAGAAGAAAAATCACTAAAATTTTTATCGAAACCTATTTCTACATTAGGTGTTTTTTTAAAGTTCGTGTTTAATTCCAAGCCAAAACTCTGCGATTTAGATGTGTTTTTAGAGTTAACGTTATTTACCTGTTGAATATAATCAGAAAAGCTTAAACTACCTTTTACTTTTAAAGTAAAATGCTTATTCAGTTTTTTTCTAATATTGGTATTAATATTCCAATTCGTTTCTGGGTTATCTATTAAAAAAGGTTGTAAAAATTGATTAATCCCGTCAACCTGTAACTGATTTCTTATAACATCTGTTTTTCTAGTATATCCCAAACTAGCATTCATAACGATACCTCGATATAAACTAAATTTTGTATACCATAACCTAGCTGCATGAAACAATTCGTTTTCTAAGTTTTCATTACCTGTTATAACAGCATTATATCTTAATAGCTGGAATCTGTTCACATATTTTGGAGCGTCAGGAAAAGAACTTCTTAGGTTGTATTTAAAGTTTAATTTCTCAGATTTATTGAATTCTATTTTCGCTAGAAAATCGGGTAACCAAACTAATTTATTACTTTTAATTCTTGTAGATTGATCTATATTCCAATTGTAGTTATGTAAAGCAATACCATATTTAAAAGTAGCAATGCCCACTTTAAATTTGTGTTGAATGCCTACTGAAAAGTCATTTAATCGAAAGTCAAGGTTATTGCCAAAACTATTATTATTGAAGTTATTTATTTCATTAGTTGATAATACTTGAAACTCATTGGTGGTATAGCTCTCATTTAAATAATTATTGCTTACAGTTGTATAAATGTGATTACTATTGTTTAAAACCCAATAATGTTTAAAAATAGTATTCAAGTTGTGAAGTTGTAATGCTATATTCTGATTGATATTATATTGTGAATCATCTTGAAGAGGTAAGATGGCTTGTAAAAATTGTTGATTTGTCAACCAATTATTTGTGGCATCGTTTTTACTATAGTCGTAATTTATCGAGAGTGACGAAGTATGTTTTCTTGAAAACTTTTTATGCCATTCAAAATTTTGTTTTAGGGTACTATTATCAACTCTATTTCTAGTATTTAAGTTATTACTACTATTAAGTGTTTCTATATTTAGAAAGTTTTCATTTTCATTTTCAGCTATTTTATAAAAGGCAGCATATGCTATATCATCTTTTGTAGTAGGCGTATAATCTAAGTTAATTTTAGACATTAAAAAGGTGTTATTATCTCTACCACTATTAACCCTATTTTCTATGGTTTGTGTGTTACCTGCTATATATTCATTTACACTTTCATCTTGTGTATCTGTTTTAGTATTTGAGAGAATGACATACGCAGAAATATCAAAGTTATTAGTAACCTCTTGGGTAATATTAAAGGCCCCAAATTTATTTTCATTAGCAATAAAATCAGTATTTTCTAAAAAGTTGGCAAAGTCATTATTAGATAATTTAAAATAGGAACCAGGATCAGTAAAAAGTTTGCCAATACCACCTTCAAAATTTATGTACTCTTTTATGGTAAATGATTTTAAACCAATATCATTGATATCACCAATAAAATTAATGTTGGTTTTGGGACTATAATAAAATACGTTAGGATGTACTAAGTAATGTTCATTATCTCCACCACCAGCTTCAAGATCGCCAAAGACAAATTTGTTCTTATCTTTTTTAAGTTTCACATTTAGTGCCATTTTATCACTATCTGTTAATCCTTTTAAAAAAGTAACTTCGCTATAATTATCTAACACTTCTACACCATCTACAGCATTAGCAGGTATGTTCTCAACTCCTAATTTTGTACTCCCATCGAAAAAAGTTTTACCGTCAACTAACAATTTAGTGACTTTTTTACCCATTACAGTGATAGACCCATTTTTTTCTACTTCAACACCTGGTAACTTCTTAAGTACTTGTTTAAGCTTACGTTCGGTACCCGATGTAAAAACTTTAGTATCATAAATAATAGTATCTTCTTTAACCAGTACAGGGATTTTATGAGTTAATACTACTTCATCTAAGGTATTAGCACTCGGCTTAAGTGTGATATTTTTGACAAAATTTTCAGAAGCCTGAACTTGAAAGTTGATTGTTTCATAACTTAGATAACTTACGGTAACATTGTATGTAATGCCTTTTTGAAGCTTAAGCTTGTAATTTCCACTCTCATTACTAATAGCAAAAGTCATATCTATATCCTGAGCAATAGGTTTTGCAAGGATATTAGCAAAAGCTAATGGGTTTGATTCACCAGATACTTTGCCTGTTATTATTATTTGCTGAGCAAATAAAGAGCTTAATACGAAAAAAAGAACTGCACTATGTAATATACGTACACTATACATTAAACATTATAAATTTGCACCTCCTGTTATAGAATAATTTTAATATAGAAAAAATATTCTTAATACTTAGTTTCGACTATAATCCTTCATTAGCTCAATACCTATTTCGTCAAATTCACTTTTTGTTACTTTTTTCCCCTTTAAGGGTTCCTTAATTATTATTTCTTCTTCGGGGTTTAGAGTAATGTCGCTGATATAATATTTAAAATTATGAAGCTCTAATTCTACTATTAAACCCGGTAAACCATAAAACCCTAAAGGGCCAAAGGAGTAGGGTAAACTAGGCGCGTACCATGCTGTAATTGGAGTTTCGATAATGCCATTTCGGCCTTTAGTAATTTTAACAGTTGTAGCTTTATAACAATCATACTTTCCTATTTTTTTAGTTTCATCTGCTAATTTCCATGAGATTTTAGGGTTGGTAATAATAAACTTTTGACCATAAGCATCCAATTGAGTTTTACTTATACCCTTTTTTTTATTTGTATAATAAATACCACTGCCATCAGGGCCAACGGCTAAGCCATAATACCTTTTGTTTTCAAGCTCTAAAACATCTTTAGCTTTAAAAAGGCTTAAATCCTCATTAAATGTTAATTCAAAATTAATGCTCTTTAGAGTTTCAATTGAGTTTTTCTCCATTCTTTCAGCATTCCTATATAAATTAGGATTCGTTTCTTTCCATTTTTTACCCCTCTCGGATTCTGTGATAGATTCTAAAATTTCTTTTTTATATGACACAATTCCAAAATTTTGAGCAAAACCTACACTAAATGATATTATCAAAATATAAATAATATTTTTTTTCATTTTTTTAAAGAAGGGCCATTTAGGCCCTATTCTATTTAGAGATTAATATTAACAGTTTTCTTCGTAGTATTTATTTGTATAATACCATTCCCAATAGGGATCTCCAATTCCCATATCTGTACCATAATCCCAAGCCTCTTGAAAACAATTGACAAATAAGGCAATAGAACTATCATTACTTTTTTCATTTGATGCGTTGGCAATAGAAAAAGAACCAAAAGCAAACATAAATACTAGTACTAAAATTATTTTTTTCATAATTATAAATTTTTAATGTTGTTAAACTTTTTAATAAGTCTACGAGGTATGTTACTTTTGCAACATGCTCCTCTGGTTATTTGGGTAGTTTGCTATTTCATTGGCAAGTGGTTTTAAGTTAAATATATTTCACGGTATGTTTTTCTTATTTACATCTAATCAGAGGTTCTTTGATAATAACAATATATTTCCTAGCCTATACTTTTGGAATAGGAGTTTATTAATATCAGTTACAAACTGACACCTTATGTTTGGGTTTATTTGATAGCTAAAAAGCTAAAGAATGTTGGTTAAGTACTCTAAAAGTAAAAAAAAAAAAAAAGGCATTTAACAAAATAATTTAAGAAATTCAATAAAAATACCCAGAAACCATGATGCACTACCCAGAAACCACTAGATCGTATTTTTAAAACCAATATATGTATAGTTGCGAATCGTGTATGGTTGATACTTCTGTTGTGTTTTTCTAAGAAGAATTTTAAAGTGATACAGCGGTGAGATCCTGAAACAAGTTCAGAATGACAATTAATTACTTATAACATACAGGCAAAATTTCATTTTTCATCAATCTATAGGTATCAATCTCAATTTTAGATAATTTTTTAGAGTATTTTACTTCATCTACTTTAAAACCAACTGAACGTAAGCGATCAAAATAATCACTACCATAAATGCGTACATGGTCGTATTGCCCAAAGTGTTTAGCACGCTCTTCGGGTGAAGTAATACTAAAATCTTCATAGGTTTTATCTCTAGAATAATCTTGAGGTATTTGAAAAATACCAAAACCACCTTTTTTAAGTACACGGTATAATTCGCTCATCGCTTTTTTATCATCTTCAATATGTTCTAAGACATGATTACAAAAAATAATATCAAAACTAGCATCCTCAAAAGGGAGATCACAAATATCTGCTTTTACATCGACGATAGGTGAGTAGAGGTCAGCTGTAATGATATCTAAATGTTTTAGTTTCTTAAAACGGTCTAAAAAGCATTGTTCAGGCGCCATATGTAAGACTTTTTTGGGCTTTGTAGCATCAAAAAAATCAGTTTCATTTTGCAAGTATAACCACAGTAAACGATGTCTTTCTAAGGAGAGTGTACTTGGTGAAAGTACATTAGGTCTTTGTGTTCCGTACCCATAAGGTAAAAATTTACGAAAGCTTTTACCGTCTATAGGGTCGGTATATTTAGATCCTTTTAAATACAAAGCAAATAAAGGGCGTACCCAATAACTTGCCTTTATGAGTATAGGCCTAGGAATCGTATTAAGGATGTGTTTGAAAAGCGACACAAATATTATTTTAATGTCATTTCGAAATGAGCTACCAAAGTTCGGAGCGATTGAGAAATCTAGATTTCTCACCCAAAGGTTCGAAATGACTAGATTGTTAATTTAACTTGTCTAAATTCATTCTCCTCATCACTTTTAATGCCTAGTGCTTCATAGATATAAGCAAACGTAGAAAGTAATTCAGGCTTTCCATTTATAATAGCTACATCATGTTCAAAGTGCGCTGATGGTTTTCCGTCAAGGGTCAAAATAGTCCAACCGTCTTTAAGCTGCTTAATTTTATGCGTACCCATATTAATCATAGGTTCTATGGCGACTACCATACTTTCAATGAATTTTTTTCCCCGCCCTCTTTTTCCATAGTTTGGCATTTCTGGATCTTCATGCATCTTTTTTCCTAAACCGTGACCTACGAGTTCACGAACTACACCATATCCATGTTTTTCACAGTAATTTTGAATAGCAAAGCCAACATCACCCACACGATTTCCAGCTTTGAACTCACGAATACCAACATATAAACTTTCTTTGGTAACCCTTAACAACTTTTTGGTCGCTTCATCAACCTCACCAACTTCAAAAGTATAGGCATGATCACCATAGAATTCGTTTTTTATAACACCACAATCTATAGATATAATATCACCATTTTCTAAAGGCTTATTGTTAGGAATACCGTGTACTACCTGCGCATTAGGGCTCATACATAGGGTATTCGGGAAATCATACAATCCCAAAAAACCAGGAACACCACCGTGGTCTCTAATAAACTCTTCTGCTAGCGCATCGAGCTGTAATGTTGTAACACCGGGCTGTACTTCTTTAGCAAGCATACCTAGTGTTTTCGAAACTATCAATGCACTTTCGCGCATGAGTTCTATTTCTTCTGCTGTTTTAGTTTTAATCATATTTCTTTTTAAAAACGCCAAAAGCCTTTTTTCTTTTTTTTCTCTAAATGCTCTGGAGGTCTATCGGTTATTATTTTATAGATCTCTCCCCAGCCTAACATACCACCAACATTACGATCATCGATAAAAACATCAGCATTTATTTTTCTACTTACCTTTCCTTCAAAAGTTTCTTCTGGGTAATTTTTATTAACAGCATAAAACTCAATACCATTTTTTTTGCAAAATTCAACAGCTTCGTTTAGTTTTTCTCCATGTCTGTAGGTCCATAATATCAAGCGATGACCATCTCCCTTAAGCTCTTTTAACGTTTCAAAAGCAAATATTTTAGCACTCCCAATATCAGGATAGGCATCTTCGACGATGGTGCCATCAAAATCTACAGCGATTATCAAATGGTTTTTTGGTAGCATTTCCCTCTTTTAATTTTCCGCAAATTTAGTGTTTTTTAACTTTAATGAATTTGATAAGAATGTTTGTAGTTTTTACCTTTTAGTATTGTTAATAAATCCTTCTCTAATGATTTTCTTGGTTTTTCTACATAACGCGCAATTTCTTTGCCATTTTTAAAGAAAATAAGCGTAGGTGTTCTTTTAATATGAAAACCTTCTTGTAAGTTGTTCGGAGTTTTTTTTGAGCGATCAAGTGCGATTACTTCAAGATTTTTTTCGTCAAAATTAATCGCTTCTAAAATTTTATAGAATCTTGGTATTTCGCGATGACTGTCATGACACCACACAGACATAAATACCTTTATGGATATGCCTTTTGTAAGGTTGCGTAATTTTTTAATGGCTTTATCATCTAACTCATAATGATTGTAACTTTCATCATACCATGTTACATGCGGTTTAACTTTAAAATCTTTTTTGGTTTTTATACCTATATGATCAGCTCTATTTTGTGTAATCGTCTCTTTTTCTTGCGCATAAAATTGGAAAGAAAACAAGATAAAAACGAGTGTTAGAATTTGTTTCATACTAATGATTCTTCATTCATAATTTTTGGTTTATCAACTCCCAATAGCTTTAAAATTGTAGGAGCAATATTCGATAAGATACCATCTTTAATTGATGTAATTTCATCATCAACAACAATTATTGGAACCGGATTTGTGGTGTGTGCTGTATTTGGTGAACCATCAGGGTTCAGCATCATATCGCTATTACCATGATCTGCAATTATGATGCCAGTATAGTCGTTTTTTACCGCACTAGTTACGATTTTTTCTACACAACTATCTACTGTTTCAGCAGCTTTAATAGCAGCTTTAAAATCACCTGTATGTCCCACCATATCGGTATTTGCAAAATTTAGGCATATAAAATCTGCTTCTTGCTCATCTAATTCGGGCAAAATGGCATCCGTAATTTCTTGAGCGCTCATTTCGGGTTGAAGATCATATGTGGCCACTTTAGGAGACGGACATAGCAGACGTTTTTCACCTTCAAATTCTTTTTCGCGCCCTCCAGAAAAGAAAAAAGTAACATGCGGATATTTCTCAGTTTCGGCAATACGTATTTGTTTTTTACCATGTTGAGATAACACTTCACCTAACGTTTCGGTTAGATCTTCTTTAGGATAGATTACATTGATATTTTTAAATGTATCATCGTAATTGGTCATAGTTACATAATGCAAATTAAGTTTGTGCATATTTTGCTCATGAAAATCTTCTTGGCTTAATGCTTGCGTAAGTTGACGTCCGCGATCGGTTCTAAAATTGAAGAAAATAACGACATCATCATCTTTTATTGTTGATATAGCATCTCCATTAGCATCTGTTATTAGAATTGGTTTAATGAATTCATCTGTAATATCGCTATCATAACTTTCTTGAATTGCTGTAATAGGATCGCTTGTTTTTGTACCAATTCCATTCACTAGTAGATCATAGGCGAGCTTAACACGCTCCCAGCGCTTATCGCGATCCATCGCATAATAGCGACCGATAATTGATGCTAACTTAGCATTATGTTCTGGCAAAAAGTTCTGAAGTTCTTCAATAAAACCCTTTCCAGATTTAGGGTCAACATCACGACCATCTGTAAAGGCATGTACAAAACTTTTTAATCCGTTATCGTTTGCAGCACTTACCAATCCCTTTAAGTGATTGATGTGTGAATGTACACCACCATCTGAAACCAAGCCTACAAAATGAACATTCTTATTATTCTCTTTTGCATAATGAAAAGCATCTTGTAATACTTTTTCTTTAGCAAGTTTACCTTCTTGGGTAGCAATATTTATTTTGGCCAATTCTTGATAGACAATACGACCAGCACCAATATTCATATGCCCTACCTCGCTATTCCCCATCTGCCCTTTTGGTAAGCCTACATGTAAGCCATCAGTTCTGAGGGTAGCATGGGGATATTTTTTATATAATGAGTCGATAAAAGGAGTATTCGCTTGATCGATAGCAGATACTTTCGGATCTGGCGAAATTCCCCATCCATCAAGTATTAATAAAATAACTTTTTTGTTCATATATCTATTTTTTGAACTTTTCTTTATAATCAACAATACTTTGTTGCACAATTTCTAAAGCTGTCTCTCTATTCTGAAAATTCTCAACGACTACCGTTTTATTCTCCAGCTTTTTATAATCTTCAAAGAAATTTTTCAACTCTCTAAAAAAATGACGTGGCAATTCTTCGATAGAATTGATATGATTTACAGACATATCATTGACAGCCACTGCTATTATTTTATCATCTTTTTCTCCACCATCTAACATGCGCATTACACCAATTACTTTAGCATCAACCAAACACATAGGCACAATGGTTTCTTGTGAAAGCACCACAATATCTAAAGGATCATTATCATCACAATAGGTTTGCGGAATAAAACCATAATTAGCAGGATAATACATAGAAGAATAGAGTACGCGGTCTAATTTAAGCATACCACTATCTTTATCTAATTCGTATTTTGCCCGCGTATTTTTGGGTATTTCTATGATTGCATTTACTACTTTAGGAGTATGCTCTCCAACACTCACTTCATGCCAAGGATTCATCATATTTTTATAAAGATGTTAAAACTTTACAAAGTTAAAGATTATGAGCAGAATAGCTGCTATAATAGCAAACCCAATAACGAAAACGTTTTTTATCTGCTGATTTTTTTTGTTTTCATTTTGAAGACGTTCACGAATTTCTTTAAGTTGTTGAGGTGTCGGTTTTTTATCTATGGTACCACCTTTGTACTTACTATTTTTGTACTCTTTTAATTTTTCGAATGTACTAACTCTAGAATGCTTATTGTTTTTTAAGCTAGTGATCATTCCTTAAATAGAACAACAGCCAGGCATAATTGTTGATTTTCTGATTACTGCTTTTTGCGAAGCAATAGCTACGTATTACTTATAATATCAGTAATTATAAAAGAGGAATTGATACAACGATTACTACTTTCTATACTTCTGAATAGCTTCTTTAATCTTTTCGATTCTGTTTTCTGGATCTGGATGTGTACTTTGAAATTCTGGTGTTCTATTAGGACCAGCAGCAGCTTTTAAGATTTGCATAACACCGATCATTTCTTCTGGTTGATAGCCCGCTTCTATCATAAATTTAATGCCTAAATCATCACTTTCTAGTTCATCTTCACGCCCATATTTCATATTGACTACATTGGCGATCATAGCAGCCATTTGCCCAGTATCACCACCACCGCCTACCATAACACCCGATAGAATACCTTGCGTTAGACCTTGATTTGCCATACGTTCAGCAGAATGGCGACCCAATACATGGCCAATTTCATGACCCAAAACACCTGCTAACTGATCTTCGTTTTCTAGTTTGGAAAAAAGTGCATAGGTGATAAATATTTGTCCTCCTGGTAATGCGAAAGCATTAATAGCTTGTGGATCTCTTAATAAGTGAAAATCATAACGATATGGTGTTTGTCTAGCAACACTACTACTTACTAAACGTTGTCCTACTTTATCAACTAAATCTTGAGCTTTCTGATCTGGGTATAAACCTCCATGTTGTTGCGCCATTTTTGGTGCACTTTCTAGACCTAGCGCAATCTCTTGTTCTGTACTTAAAGCGATACTTTGCTTTTTACCTGTATAAGGATTTGTTTCTCTTTGAGAATAATATTTAAAAAGTGAAAATAAAACAATTCCTGCACCAATTAGTAATCGTATTTTAAACCCACCACTTCTTCTTCCAAACATGATTTTTTAGTTTTTGTATTAATGAGTGCTAAAGATACAAATATTTTAATTTTTCATTACATAACGATATCATTCTTCCATTCGTAAGGTTCAGGAATATTGTTGTCATCAATTAATTGACGAATATCTATTTCAATACCTCTACTCATATTTGTAATAGGCACATCATTAGGCCCCCCTTCAAAAGGATTTTCAGTGTTTTCACCAATTTTTTCCATTGTGTGGAATACCCAAGCTATTAGTGTACTAAAAGGTATAGAAAACCAAACAAAATGATTACCAATAAACAGTTGTAATTTTTGAGTGAACTCAAAATATGCAGGGTTATTTATAAGATAGTTTACAACATTATCTCCAATGGTTTGGAAGCCTTCCATGATTCCAAACGGAAGTAAAATGATAAAAATCCAAACAAAAATGTAGTTAATGGTTGCGTATTGTCTTGGGTATGGGAAGTTTTTAATACGTTCACTTTTTCCTTGTAATGTATAAAATTCAGTAAGCATATTGTTCATTTCCATATGCCGAAAATCTTCTATATATCCTTGTTGTTTTAGTTCTCTTAATCTTCTAGACTGAATACCTAAGATCTGAGAAGCTTGATTACCTTTGGCGAACAACTCTTTATACTCTTCTTTAGAAATGTAGTCTTTTATTACATTTTCAATAGGAATTTCATTTTCACAAACGCGGTATTGAGATTCTCTAAATTCTTGATTTGATTTATTGTTTTTTAAGTGAGATTCCCAAGGTTTATCTTTACGTAATTGATAGCGTAACGCAGTTAGCCAAGCTACATGTCGATGCACGAGTTCTTTATGAATAGTATGCAATTTATCATTCGATACTTTTTTTTCTGCATGATCATTGGTAATAAAATCTTTTACCATTATAGTCCATGAGCGAGAAGCATTTACAATACCACCCCAAATCTTTCGTGCCTCCCATAAACGATCGTAAGATGCATTGTTTTTAAACGAAACGATAAAAGCGACAGCTGTACCTAAAACACTTAGTGGTAACCAAGGCACGTGCAACCATTTCCAGCGGAAAATATCAAATAAAAGAACAGGTATAGTTGCAATAATTAGAAATAGTAAGATGTGACGACGTGTCCATCTTATAACAATGTTAATAGGAAAAATACGTTTTGTGTACATTGAGAAATTTTAGATTGAAATATACAAATTTAAGTGTAATCTATTTTAGGTTAGATTTTCTTAACTTTAAGAATTCTTAAATTAATAAATCATGAAACCCCCTTTTTTACTTAGCTTAATTGTAGTGATTTTTAGCTTTTCTATAAATGCTCAAAAAATATCAAGAACAGAAAAGAAGATTGCAAAATCGGTTGAAAAAAATAATCAACAAGCTATTAAATTTCTAAAGGATGTAGTCAATATTAATAGCGGTACTATGAATCACAAAGGCGTAAAAAAAGTTGGGATGATTTTTAAAGATGCTTTTGATGGAATTGGTTTTAAAACAAGTTGGATAGATATGCCAAAAGAAATGAATCGAGCTGGTCATTTTTTTGCTGAGTCTTCTGGCACTAAAGGAAAGAAAGTATTACTAATAGGGCATTTAGACACAGTTTTTGAGGAAGATAGTCCGTTTCAAGAGTTCAAGATGGTTAATGATAGTATTGCACATGCTCCTGGAGGAAATGATATGAAAGGAGGTAATGTTATTATTTTATATGCTCTTAAGGCATTACAAGAAAATGGACTTCTAAAAAATAGACAAGTAATAGTTGCACTTACAGGTGATGAAGAGAGTACTGGCAAGCCATTAAGTATTAGTAGAAAAGATTTGATCGATGCTGCTAAACGAAGTGATATTGCATTAGGTTTTGAAAATGCTACAGGGTTTAGTAACGCAACTATAGCCAGAAGAGGTTCCTCTGGATGGAAAATAAAAGTTACAGGCAAGCGAGCGCATTCGTCAAGTGTATTTAGTCATCGGGTAGGAGCAGGAGCCATTTTTGAAATGTCTCGAATTTTAAATGAATTTTATACAAAGGTTAAAGGCGAAGAATATTTAACCTTTAACCCAGGAGTACTGCTAGGAGGTACATTTGTGAATTTTGATGAAGCCAAAAGTAAAGGTGATGCTTTTGGTAAAAGCAATGTTGTAGCACAAACAGCAGTTGTTGATGGTGGATTACGTTTTATCTCTGAAGAGCAAAAAGAAAATGCACGAGAAAAGATGCGTGAAATTGTAGCTAATAATTTACCACAAACTTCTGCAGAAATATCGTTTATTGATAGTTATCCAGCAATGGGACCAACAGATGGAAATAAGAGATTATTAAAAATTTTAAGTGATGTCAGTGTTGATCTTGGTTATGGGAAAGTTGAAGGATATGATCCATCGAAACGAGGTGCAGCCGATGTTTCTTTTGTTGCTGAATATGTTGATTGCCTAGACGGATTAGGCACAATGGGCTCAAGAGCACATACACCTGAAGAAACAGTAAATTTAAATACTATTGAAGCTTTAACAAAGCGTGCAGCAATCTTAATTTATCGATTAATAAATCAATAATTTCTCTAGCTTAGTTCTTACTTTTTCGGTGGAAGGGATCATTGTTTCTTCTAACGTAGCATTTAGTGGAATTGCTGGCATATTTTCGCTACCAATAGTCATTACGGGTGCATCTAAAAATTTAAAACATTCTTCTTGAATTTTTCCTGCCAAAGCCAAAGCAAAACTATTATTTGAAGGTTCTTCGGTAATAACCAAACATTTACCAGTTTTTTTGACCGATTTCATAATGGTTTCTTCATCTAAAGGATATAAAGTTCTAAGATCAATTATTTCGACCGTATTTCGCATATCTCTTGTCGCATTATAAGCCCAATGAACGCCCATGCCATATGTAATAATAGAAGCTGTTTCTACTTCTTCTTGGGACCAAACTTCTTGTAATAACCAAGCTTTTCCTAAGGGTAGTATATAATCTTCACTTGGTTCTAAAGAGGTAGCGCCATTAGTTCCTTTCACTTTACTCCAATACAAGCCTTTGTGTTCTAAGATTACTACTGGATTTGGATCATAATAAGCGGCTTTTAGTAATCCTTTTAGATCAGCTCCATTACTAGGATATGCAATTTTAATTCCTCTAATATTGGTAAGCACACTCTCGACAGAAGATGAATGATAAGGTCCGCCACTACCATAGGCACCAATTGGCACACGAAGGATCATGCTTACGGGCCATTTACCATTAGAAAGATAACAGCTACGGCTTACTTCGGTAAATAATTGATTTAAACCTGGCCAAATATAATCAGCAAATTGTACTTCAACAATTGGTTTTAATCCAACGGCACTCATTCCTACGGTTGAGCCAACAATAAATGCTTCTTGAATTGGCGTATTAAAAACACGATCATCACCAAATTTTTGAGCTAACGTGGCGGCCTCACGAAATACACCCCCTAATCGTCCGCCCACGTCTTGGCCATATAACAAACACTCTTTATGCTTTTTCATTAACTCCTCAACAGCAAACAAAGCGCAATCAACCATAACAACTTTTTCTCCACTTTTTGGTGAGCGTTCACCTACTTCTTCAGTAATAGGCGTAGGAGCAAAATCATGTGTGAATAAATCTTCTGGTTTTGGGTCTTCAGCTTTTAATGCTTTTTCATAGTCTTCTTTCACGTTTGCTTTCGCGGAAGCTTCTATGTTTTCTAGTTCTACTAAAGAAACCCCGTTTTGGGTAAGTAATGCTTTTAATTTGGGGTACGGATCACGAGATCTAGCTTCATCGAGATCATCACGGTACCATTCCATGCGTACACCAGAAGTATGATGATTTAACAAAGGGACTTTGGCATGTACTAAAAAAGGGCGACGTTCTTTACGTATGGTTTCAATAACCGATTGTAAGGTGTTATAACTCTCTTCAAAGTCAGTTCCATCAATAGAGATGGCTTCTAAACCATGAAATCCTGCAGCATATTCTGCCGCGTTTTGAGCTCGAGTTTCTTCTTCATTTGCAGAAATATCCCATCCGTTATCTTGTATCAAATATAAAATAGGCATTTGTTTTAAAGCTGCCATTTGAAAAGCTTCAGCAATCTCGCCTTCGGTAACTGAAGCGTCGCCTAAAGAACAAACAGTAATTGGTAAATCATTAGATAGTTTAGCACTTTCTAAAATAGGGTTTTTTAATCCCTTTTTCTCTAAATACTGCATACCCATGGCAACACCTGTAGCAGGTATTGCTTGCATACCCGTTGCAGAAGATTGATGTGGTATTTTAGGTTTGTCAGCATCTTTTAAACTAGGATGAGAATAATAGGTGCGACCGCCAGAAAAAGGATCGTCTCGTTTGGCCAACACCTGTAACATTAAATCATACGGCTGCATTCCTATTGACAATAAAATGGAATCATCACGGTAATATGGAAATACATAATCTTGCGGAAGGAGTTGCATTCCTAAAGCAATCTGAATAGCTTCATGTCCTCTTGAAGTGGCATGTACATATTTTGAAACTACTTTAAAATTCTCTTCATATAATTCGGTCATCGCCTTAGCTGTGCAAATATGCGAGAAGGCTTGTTTTAATAGGGTTGTGCTAAGTGTCTTTACTTTCAAATTATTAAATTTTTCTTTCAACATCAAACTGTTCTAGATAATCTGCTACTCGTTTTACAAAACTTCCGCCAAGAAAACCATCTACTACCCTATGATCAAATGACAGTGATAAATACATCATACTTCTAATGGCAATTTCATCACCATTTGTTGTTTCAATTACTTCTGCTCTTTTCTTGATAATACCTAAGGCTAGAATAGCTACCTCTGGCTGGTTTATAATGGGAGTTCCCATTACACTACCAAAGGTTCCGACATTAGAAATAGTGAAGGTACTTCCTTTAATATCATCGCCACCTAACTTATTATCACGGGCTTTTGAAGCTAAATCATTAACTTCAGTAGCTAATTGTTTTAAACTTTTTTGATTAGCATTTTTTACTACTGGAACAATCAAATTACCGCTTGGTAATGCCGTTGCCATACCAATATTAATATTCTCTTTAACAATAATATTAGTACCATCAACAGATACATTAATCATCGGAAAATCGTGTACTGCCTTTGCTACGGCTTCAACAAATAAAGGTGTAAATGTTAGTCTTTCACCATACTTTTCTTGGAATGCTTTTTTATTTGCATTCCTCCAATGCACTAATTCTGTTAAGTCGGCTTCAACATAAGCAGTAACATGAGGAGATGTGTGTTTTGAATAGACCATTCGATCTGCAATGATCTGGCGCATGCGATCCATTTCTACAATTTTTCCAGTGCCTTTGTCTAAGTTAAGTTGCGGAATACGATAGGCTGTAGGGTCTTGTACAACGGGTTGTGCAAATTTAAATGGTCGCCCTCCACTTATATAATTAAACACATCACTTTTACGCAAACGACCGTCATTTCCAGTTGCAGGAATCCGAGCTAATTCCTCAAAACTAATATGATGTTCTTTTGCTATTGAAATGATTAAAGGCGAAAAAAATGTATTAGAATTTGAGTAAGAAGTCGTTTGAGATGTTTTTATTTTACTACCCAGTTTTTTCGCTTTATTAGATGCAGCTAATGCTAGATTCGAAGATTTTTCACTTTCGTTCGAAATGACATCCTGTTTTTTTGAAGTTTTCGATGCTTTAGCAACTTTTAATATGGCAATTACTTCTCCTACAGGAACTACATCTTTTGCTTGAAATAATGTTTTTACCAAAGTTCCTGAAATAGGAGCAGGTACTTCATTATCTACTTTATCGGTAGCAACTTCTAATAGCACATCACCTTCTTCAAAAGTTTCTCCTTCGTTCATCATCCAGTTAATGATGGTACCTTCAGTAATACTTTCACCCATTTTGGGCATTTTTAATTCTAGCTCCATATATTATTTCTTCATAAAATCGCGTAATGTAGCGTATGTATTTTCTTGAACAGCTCTATTTTTTGGCACTTCTCTTAAAGGTTCAATTTCTTTTAAGGTCTCATGACACGCTTTTGGTAGCTGTTGATACAGTTTGGTACCTTTTGTTTTCCAAGAGATCATATCGTCAGTTACTTGTTTAATCACCTTCGCGGGATTGCCAACAACCAAACTTCGTTTTGGTATGATTGTTTCAGCTTTCACAAAACTCATGGCTCCGATAATACTTTCATCACCAATTTCAGCATCATCCATAATAACAGCATTCATTCCGATAAGGCAATTTTTACCCAAATTAGCTCCATGAATAATAGCCCCATGTCCCACATGAGCACTTTCTTTTAGGGTAATAGATTTTCCAGGAAACATATGGACGGTACAGTTTTCTTGTACATTCACACCGTTTTCTAAGATTATTTGCCCCCAATCACCACGAATAGCAGCTCCAGGACCAATGTAACAATCTCTACCGATAATAACATTACCAGTAACAGCCGCTAGCGGATGTACAAAACTACTTTTATGCACAATAGGTATGTATCCTTGAAACGAATAAATCATAGACTAACAGTTGTTAGTTTGCGAAACAAAGTTAAGAAACAAATCTGTTATGAGTTCTTAATTCCTTCGATTAATATTTTTTTGAAATCTTCTGAAAGTTCTTTGGTGTTTAGGTCTTCTTTTTTGGGAATCCAGAGGTACAACGAGCGTAGGGTTGATAAAATGGAAAATAGCATAACTTCAATATTTAATGAAGTGAGCTCATTGTGTTCAATTCCTGTTTTTAAAATATTTCTGAAGTCATTTTCATAATTATTTCTTAACGAAAGATAATAGTCTAGCTGCTCCTCTAGATGCATCCAATCATTATTTAGAGAGGCCATTTTATTCGTATTTTGGGTAGTAATACTTATGTGCAAATCAACTACTAACTCGAGTTTTTTTATGGTTGTAATGTTTGCCTTTTTTATTTCATCCATACCATTGGTGAATTCTTCGGCTATTGAAATTATGATATTTGAAAGTAATTCTTGTTTGCTATTAATATGATTATATAAACTAGCTGCTTTTATTCCTAAAGTAGTGGCGATATCACGCATGGTAACAGCGCTATAGCCTTTTTCTTTGAAAAGTTTGGCAGCAATATTTAAAATTTCGTCTTTTCGATTTTCGAACTTCATTATAATTTTATTTTTTGAAAATCTTCAGAATTGTTTATCTCTTTTTCTTCATATTTGAGTTGCCAACCAAGAGAATTTGTTAAGATGTAGAATTTTGATAATTCACTTAGTAATCGAGTCTTCGCATTTGTTTTAATATTCGAAGCTTCAATTTTTTGTGAAAGCGATTTTTTTACACTCTCTTTAATTTGATTGTAATCTTTTGCTTCAAATGGATTGAAAAAACCAGACTGTACATCGTAATATTCGAAGTCTGGATTTATTTTTATTTCTTCTTTAGGAATAGAAGTGATCTGTAGAATTTTATTTTCGATATCTAAATTATAAGCAAGTTTACTGAGATCATAGGCTACCGTTACATCTGCATTTACAACCACTAATGCTTTTTTGTCGGATGTGAAAAAATCTCCGAAAACAGCTTTTGAATTTTTATAATTATAGATTTCACTGAAATGTCCTTCAGTAACGACTAATTTCCCTACGTTTTTTAGTTGTTGTTGAATGAGCAATGATTCTTCCTTAAGTATAGTGGTATCATTCTTTTTCTTAAGAAAAAATAGCGTAAAAAAGGTTAGAAAGCCAATTAGAATAATAGATAGAACCTTTTTCATTGTTATTTATTCTATTTTAGAAATACGGAGTGTATTCACCATTCCATGTGCTTGAACGGGCATTGAAGTTAGGTTAATAACAAAATCTCCTTCATTAGCATATCCTTTTTCTAATGCTATTTTATTAATATCTTCTACGGTATCATCTGTGCTAACAATTTTATCATAATACAAACCTTTTACACCCCAAAGAAGATTTAACATAGGCAATATTCTTCTATTATTAGAAAAGGCTAAGATATGTGTTTTGGGTCTCCAAGCCGAGATTTGAAAGGCTGTATAACCACTATTGGTAAGTGTAGAAATTACGGTTGCATCAATGTCATCAGCCATGGTAGCAGCTTGATGACAAATAGTTTTAGAAATAAAACGTTCGTTTACGCTTTGTATAAATGATTCTGGCTTAATGATAAGAGGAGAGTCTTCGACGCTTTCGATGATATCACGCATTTTTTGAATTACTTCTACAGGAAACTCACCTACCGAGGTTTCACCAGATAACATTACTGCGTCAGCGCCATCCATAATTGAATTTGCTACATCATTCACTTCTGCTCTGGTAGGTACTTGACTCGTAATCATTGTTTCCATCATTTGGGTAGCAATAATTACTGGTATGCGCGCTTTTTTTGCTTGAAGAACTAATTTCTTCTGAATCAAAGGCACTTTTTCCATATCAACCTCAACTCCTAAATCACCGCGCGCAACCATAAGCCCATCACAATGAGCCGTAATTTTTTTAATATTATCTATTGCTTCTGGCTTTTCTATTTTAGCAACGATAGGTATTTTATATTCTGAATGCTTGTCGATAAGATCTCGCAGCATTATAAGATCTTCAGTATTTCTTACAAATGATAAAGCAATCCAATCAACTTCTTGTTTTATAGCAAAGATTGCATCTTTTACATCTTTTTCGGTTAATGCAGGAAGTGAAATGGCAGTATTGGGTAGATTAACTCCTTTTTTAGATTTTAGTTTTCCCCCTCGAAGCACTTTCGTTTTTACATTTTTATTGCGATCGGTTTCTAATACCTCAAAGAGTAATTTGCCGTCATCTACCAAAATTTTTTCGCCTACTTTAACATCTTTAGGAAAATTTTGATAGGTCATGAATGCTTTCTCATGGGTTCCAATACATTCTTCGGTCGTAAAAGTAAAAATATCCTCTTTTTTAAGCTTTATTTTATCTTCCATTACGCCGACTCTTAATTTAGGTCCTTGTAAGTCAGCTAATATGGCTACGTTATAATTAAGACGCTTATTGATTTCACGTATTTCTTTTATTTTTTTGACTACGTTATTATGATCTGCATGAGAAAAATTAATTCTAAAAACATTCACTCCAACAGTCATCATTTCTTCAAGAACCTTGTAATCTTCTGTTGCAGGGCCAAGTGTAGCGACTATTTTAGTTTTTTTTCGATTTCGCATAATTAAAAAATTAAAAAATCTTTTGATTTTAAGGTTTGTGGATTAATTGAGTATGATGTGATAATACTTTTAATAGTATTAATTTTTGATACTATTTTTTCTGCTTTTTTAGTGTTGATTTCCCCTTCAATTTTTAAGAAATAATCAATTTGCTTTTTCTCTTTTATTAGTTTAGAGGTATGTTGTTGTTGGCTAAATAACTCACTAGTGTCTTCATACATATAGTTATACTTATTGGCTATTAAAGACCAGTTAATGAAGGTGCTTTTGCAATCAAAGGTATAAAGCGAATATTGAGCTTTATTACTAACACTAAAATCTAGATCTTCGAAATGCCTCTTCAAACAAATATCTAATATACTATTTAAAAAAAAAGCTAATCTAAAATCGTCTAAAGGCGTATGAATTCCGATAAGTTCATAATCATGAGTATCTTCATAATCTAATAAAACCACTTTAGACATTTATTCACTTTTATGCTAATTTACTATAGTTTTACTAAAAAAGGATAGAAATTCGACGAAATCGTTGTAGTCTTTAACTACTAAAAAGATACTGATTTTTGAAGTTTATAATATGCGCGTTTTGAAGCTATTTCTTCTGCTTTTTTCTTCGATGTTGCTCTTCCTTTCGATATGATATCTTTGTCTAAAGACAGTTTCACGCTGAAATGCTTAATAGAATCATTGCCTGTGTCTTCATACACTTCATAGTCTATTCTTCGCTTTTGTTTTTGCGACCATTCAATGAGTAAGCTCTTATAACTTGTAATTTTACCTTCTAAGCGTTCAATGTCGATATAAGGTTCTATAAGAACTCTGTAGATAAATCTTACAGCATATTTATATCCTTTATCAAGAAATATAGCACCTACTAGTGCTTCAAAAATATTTCCGTGAATATTATCGCCGAAATTTTTTGCAGGTACATTGCTAGAGACAAGGCGAATTAAACCTAAATCGCTTCCAATTTCATTAAGGTGCTCTCTACTAACTATTTTTGAACGCATTTGTGTTAAATACCCTTCTGTACCTAGCGGTATTTTTTTAAAAAGGTAATGCGCAATTACGGCTCCTAATATAGCATCACCTAAAAACTCTAATCGTTCGTAATTTATAGGTTTGCCACCTGAAGTTGATTTCTTAATTGAGCTGTGGGTAAAGGCCTTTTTATAGTAGCGAAGTTTATTAGGCTTAAAACCTACAATCTTTTGAATTTCAACAAAAAAAATCTCGTCTTCTTTAGAACGAGATTGTATTATTTTTTTGATAAAATTCATATATACAAATTACCCATCAATTTTTTTAAATAACACACAGGCATTATGACCACCAAAACCAAAAGTATTACTCATAGCGACTTTTATATCACGCTTTTGAGCTTTATTTAAGGTTAGATTAAGCGTTGGGTCAATATTCTCATCTACTGTTGTGTGATTTATAGTTGGTGGTACTATTCCGTGCTCCATCGCGAGGATAGAAGCAATAGATTCGATAGCACCAGCGGCCCCTAAAAGATGACCAGTCATTGATTTTGTAGAATTAATATTTATATTTTTTGCATGCTCTCCAAAAACTTCTCTAATTGCTTTTAATTCTGCAACATCTCCCAATGGAGTAGAAGTGCCATGTGTATTAATATGATCTACTTCTTCTGGAGTAATACCTGCATTCTCTAAACAATTACGCATAACGGCTATTACGCCAATTCCCTCAGGGTGTGGAGCAGTCATATGATACGCATCTGATGATAATCCGCCACCGATTACTTCTGCATAAATCTTAGCACCACGTGCTTTCGCGTATTCATATTCTTCAAGAACGATGGCTCCTGCACCTTCACCCAAAACGAAGCCGTCTCTAGTAGCATCAAAAGGTCTTGAAGCTGTTTCGGGGCTTTCGTTTCTAGTTGATAATGCATGCATCGCATTGAAACCACCCATACCAGCAATCGTTACTGCTGCTTCGCTACCGCCTGTAACAACAACATCACAATGCCCTAAGCGAATATAATTTAGAGCATCAATCATAGCATTTGCTGATGATGCACAAGCAGAAACAGTGGTATAGTTTGGTCCCATAAACCCATGTTTGATAGAGATATTACCCGGAGCAATATCAGCAATCATTTTAGGAATAAAGAAAGGATTAAATCTAGGAGTTCCGTCACCACTAGCAAAATTTAACACTTCGTCTTGAAAAGTTTCTAAACCGCCAATACCAGCACCCCAAATAACACCTACTCTGAGCTTGTTAATTTTATCGAGGCTTAAGTTGGCATCTTTTATAGCTTCATCAGACGAAACCATCGCATACTGTGTGAACTTATCCATTTTACGAGCCTCTTTTCTATCAAGGAAATCTGTCGCTGTAAAATTCTTTACTTCACAAGCAAATTGCGTTTTAAATTTTTCGGTATCGAAATAGGTAATTGGGGCAGCGCCACTTTTACCATTAACAAGGCTATCCCAATATTCTTGAATGTTATTTCCTATTGGAGTTAAGGCTCCAAGCCCAGTTACAACAACTCGTTTTAATGCCATGTTAATATTTAAGGATTGGTTTACTACTATAAAAACTACGAGCATATCACCGGAGTGATGCTCGTAGTGTACTAAGTTATCGTTTGATTACTTTTTAGCTTCTTCTATATAGCTTATTGCTTGACCAACAGTTCCAATATTTTCTGCTTGATCATCTGGAATTTGAATATCGAATTCTTTTTCGAACTCCATGATTAACTCCACAGTATCTAAAGAATCTGCGCCTAAATCGTTAGTAAAGTTTGCTTCTGTAGTTACTTCATTTTCGTCAACTCCTAATTTATCAACGATGATTGCCTTTACTCTTGATGCAATGTCTGACATAATTTTCTAATTTTTTAAATTTAAAATCGGGGCAAAAATATAAAACTTTGTTTTAATACAATCGTTTACCTCGAAAATATGAGGTCTAATTTATAAAAAAATGTTCACTTTTTTAGTTTAATTAAACTCCAATTGTTAATAATAATTCTTTTTTTTGTTGTGATAACACAAAGCGCTTTATGAAACGAATAATAATTTTTGCTTCTGGTTCTGGGTCAAATGCCGAGAACATCATAAGGTATTTTAAAAATAGTACAAGCGCTATTATTACCAAAGTGCTAACTAACAATGAACATGCCAAAGTTTTAGATAGATGTAAAGCTCTAAAAATCAAAACATTGATTTTTGATAAAAAAGCTTTTATGATTGAAGATACCATCTTGAATTTACTTCGCAAAGAAGCTGATTTTATAATCTTGGCTGGATTTTTATGGCGTATTCCTGAGAAAATAGTAGAGGCTTTTCCTAAGAAAATAATTAATATACATCCGGCGTTATTGCCAAAATACGGAGGTAAAGGTATGTACGGTATGCATGTACATAGAGCAGTAGTAGCAAATAAAGAAGTAGAAAGCGGTATTACAATTCACTATGTAAATGAAAATTATGATGAAGGCGCCATAATTTTTCAACAATCAGTCAAGCTGGAAGCACATGATACACCTAAGGATGTCGCGAATAAGATTCACGAATTAGAATATAAATATTTTCCGAAAGTAATTGAAGAAGTTATTCTAGAAGACGAAATACGAAATACAAAAGACAAAAGATGAGCACTATAAAATTAAAGTCTTTAGTCTCTAAGGTCTAAATTCTTTTATCTAAAGAATATGAGCAAAAAGAAAAAATACTACGTAGTTTGGAAAGGTCATAAAAAAGGAATTTTTACTTCTTGGGAAGCTTGTAAAAAACAAGTATCTGGTTTTGAGGACGCTCAATATAAATCATTTATAGATAAAACTGAAGCTGAAAAAGCTTTTAAGAAAAAATACAGTGATTTTAAAGGAAAGACTACAAAAAAGAAAGTGCTAACGAAAGCTGAAAAAGCTAAATATGGAGAGCCTATTTTAAAAAGTTTGTCTGTAGATGCAGCATGTAGTGGTAATCCGGGGATATTAGAATATAGGGGCGTATTAACAGATTCGAAAAAGCAAGTTTTTATTCAAGGCCCTTTTAAGAAAGGGACTAATAATATTGGAGAGTTTTTAGCGCTAGTGCATGGTATTTCATTGCTAAAAAGTAAAAAACTATATGACTACCCCATCTATTCTGATTCTAAAATCGCTATTTCTTGGTTGAAAAAGAAGCAATGCAGAACCAATATTGAGTTTACAAAAGAAAATAAAGCGTTAACCGACCTTATTAAAAGAGCAGAAAAGTGGTTACATGAGAATACTTATAATAATCCTATTTTAAAATGGGAAACCAAAGCTTGGGGTGAAATTCCTGCTGATTTTGGTAGAAAATAATTTAATTTTCAGCAGTTAAACAAGACAGTAATTCTTGATTGTTGGCATCCAAAATAATTAGCATATTATCTACTATTTTATATGATTTAGCATTTTTTAAACATTCAAAAAAAGCTTTTTCAATTTTCATGTTCGTACAATACATTTTGGTAGCCATTGTTAAGCCTATTGAGATTGTATTTTCTTTGACACTATAATCTGCATTGTAGTTATTACAACCTGCATTACCAGAGACTTTACCTTCAGTAAAACGCAAAGTTGGGTTTGTGGCGAGTGACTCCATGCCAATCATTTTTTTAACTTTCCAACTACCTGAAAGGGTTTGAGCGACCTCTTGTTTTTGTTTACTCGCTTCTTGATAGATCAATTTATCTAATGTATATTTTAATGAAGAACCATCCGCTGGCGGGTTTTCTACTTTGCTAATGTTTACATCTAACTTGTACGTAAATCCTTCTTTATAATCAAATCCTTCTATTTGGTCATAAAAAAGTGTCCACTCATCTTCTTTATTTTCCTTAATCTGCATACATTTTTGCTGACCTACTCCTTCGCAGTCAACTAGATTTGGTGCAACATAAATTGTTTTTTTGGTATCACAAGAAGTAATTAAGATAGCGAGTATAAATAAAGGGATGATTTTTGACATGATTTTAAAGTTTTAAGATAACATTGATTTTGCACGTTTTACCGCATCTACTAATTTAAGAATTTCTTCTTTAGTGTTATAGAAAGAAAAAGATGCACGAACTGTGCCAGGTATTTTATAATAGTCCATGATGGGTTGTGCACAGTGATGCCCCGTGCGAACTGCGATACCTAATTTATCAATAATGGTTCCGATATCATAAGGATGAATACCCTCAATATTAAAGGAAATGACTGCAGTTTTATTTTTTGCAGTTCCATATATTTTTAGACCGTCTATTTTTAGAAGTTCTTCTGTACCGAATTTTAGTAATTCATCTTCATAGGAAGCTATATTTTCAAATCCTAATGCATTCATATAGTCTAAAGCGACACTAAAGGCAATACCACCAGCAATATTGGGTGTTCCTGCTTCAAATTTATGAGGTAAGTCTGCATAGGTTGTCTTTTCAAAGGTTACTTCTTTGATCATTTCTCCTCCTCCTTGATAAGGCGGTAATTTATGTAACCATTCCTCTTTTCCGTACAATACACCCACACCCGTTGGTCCACACATTTTATGAGCTGAGACGGTATAAAAATCGACATTAAGTTTTTGCACATCGGCTTTTATATGAGGAGCCGCTTGAGCGCCATCAACTAATACAGCAGCTCCTACAGTATGTGCTCTTTCAATAATTTCTTCGATAGGATTTACAGTTCCTAAGGCATTCGAAACATGATTTACAAAAACTAATTTCGTTTTTTCTGAGAGTAATTCCGCGAAAGCAGGCATCTCTAATTCCCCATTATCATTCATCGGAATTACCTTTAAAATAGCGCCTGTTTTTTCACAGAGCATTTGCCATGGTACAATATTAGAATGATGCTCTAAAGCCGAAACTAGTATTTCGTCTCCTTTTTTAAGTATGGATGCAAAACCATGAGCAACTAAATTAATACTGTCTGTGGTACCCGAAGTAAAAATAATTTCATGACTATATTTTGCATTAAAATGTGTTTGAATTTTATGACGTGCAAGTTCATACGCATCGGTAGCTTCTTGACTTAAGGTGTGAACACCTCGGTGAATATTGGCATTGTAATTACTGTAATAATCAACGATAGCATCTATGACTATCTTAGGTGTTTGCGAAGTTGCAGCATTATCGAAATAAACCAATGGCTTACCATTTACTTCACGTTTTAAAATGGGAAAATCTTCTCGTACTTTTTGTATGTTGAACATAAATTTATTGTCTTCTACAAATTTACGAAACAAAGCATAAATATTTATATTTGTCTATACTTAAAAATACATGAAAAAAAGCATTAAAATTTTTGCGTTTTTGTTAGTCTTAGCGCTCGTTGTAGTTGTTTATACCCAATATCCACGATTAAATATTTTGGCGGGTTACTCTGCTAAAAATATGAATTCTTCGGTATTTCTTGCCGATAGAACAGTAGAATTTACAGATAATCATGACAATAATTTCCCACCTGTAAATTTGGCTACCGATAAGGTAAATAACAGGGATAGAACATCTACAGCATCGGTGTACGGATTGCTCACAAGAAAAGCAGTTTATAGAGATGGACTAGGTAGTGTTTTAGTACCTAAAGATTATGATAAAGAAATTCTGAAGATAGCCCCTAAACGAAATAAAGTAAAAAATAATTTGCCATTCCCTTATGGGGACTTACCTCAAAAGGATACGCTCTTTCAGAATATTAATCACCGTAGGTTAGATACTGCAATTTCTCAAGCTTTTCATAGTATAAATAAAACACGCGCCGTATTGGTAATCCATAAAGACCAAATCATTGCAGAAAAGTATGCTGAAGGTTTTGATAAGAATTCTAAAATTTTAGGTTGGTCTATGACAAAAAGTATTACAGGTACTATGTATGGTATTTTACAACAACAGGGAAAACTAACGGTAAATGATAAAGCGCCCATTGATTTATGGAAAAATGATGATAGAGCTACCATTACATTACATAACCTATTGCAGATGAATAGCGGTCTAGAATGGGTAGAAGACTATAACACAATCTCAGACGTTACCGAGATGCTTTTTTTAACGGAAGACATGGGAGGACTACAAGCCAAGAAAGAGTTTGTAGGTAAGCCTAATGAAACATGGAATTATTCCTCGGGAACCACTAATTTATTATCCAAAATATTACGATCCTATTACCCGACACATCAAGCTTATTTAAATGCCTGGTATAGTGAATTGATAGATAAAATAGGAATGCACTCTATGACGATTGAAGCTGATTTAGTAGGCACTTATGTAGGATCTTCGTATGGTTGGGCAACACCCAGAGATTGGGCTAAGTTTGGATTATTATACCTTCATAGAGGTAACTGGAACGGAGAGCAAATTTTCAACGAAAATTGGGTTGCATATGCTACAAGTCCTACCAATACCTCTGATGGTAGGTACGGGGCGCAGATTTGGTTAAATGCAGGAGGTTATTATCCTGATGCACCCAAAGAACTCTATTCGTTTAATGGCTATCAGGGGCAGCGTGTATTTGTTGTACCCTCAAAAGAACTAGTAATCGTCAGAATGGGTCTAAGTACGATGGATTTTAATGAGTTTTTGAAAAATATTTTAGCCTCGATTAATTAAAGTTATGAGAATTATAATAAGCTTTTTATTTTTAATTGTGGCTATTTCTTCTTGCTACGGTGAAAGAGAATTAAATGGTGTCTGGGTAGGAGGGTATTCTCAAATTGATTCCAAAGATCCTTCGGTACATTTCCCTTTAACAGAAGTATTAATGTTCAGAAATGGAAAGTATACCTCTAGAAATTTTTTCTTTGATAGAGAAGATAAAGATGGGAATTATAAACTTTTCTTTAGGAAATTCTATTTAGACTCAGTTAATGACTTTAATATTGAATCTATTAATGGTGATAGTTTAGTATTTACTGGATACGGACAAAAAGTATATTATAAACTACATGATTCTTTGAAATCCAATACATCAAAATTTAATTTAATCGGAAGCAAGTACATACTTGAAAATAAAAAATCGATTGATTCAATTCACTTTATTAACGATACTATGGCTACTATTAATGGTGTCAGGAAAATCTTTTGGAATCGTTCTAAAATAGAAGAATTTGATATTCTCTTCTTTGACTATTCTGTTCCAGGCGTATTGATTTCTGATTCAGAAAAAAAAGAATTAAAGTTAATTCAACGTTATAAAAATATAGTCTCGGTTACTAAGATGTCTGAAATTAAGTAAGACGTACGTTATAAATCAAACCCTAAATCCACTCCTAATTTTTTAGCAATTAACTTTGTGATGCGTGCTTTTAACTCAGGTATTTTAATTTTATCAAGGGCATCATTAGCGAAAGCATATAATAGTAATCCTTTGGCTTCTTTTTTAGGAATGCCGCGCGAACGCATATAGAATAATGATTCTTCGTCTAACTGACCAATAGTACAACCATGAGAACATTTTACATCATCAGCAAAAATTTCTAACTGCGGCTTTGAATTAATAGAAGCCCCATCATCCATTAGAATATTATTATTCTGTTGAAATGCGTTAATCTTTTGAGCAATCTTATCAACAATCACTTTTCCGTTAAAAACACCTGTAGATGTATCTGCATAAATACCTTTATACAATTCATTACTCTCACAATTAGGAAACTTATGATGTACCAATGTATGATTGTCAACATGTTGTTTATTTCCAATAATAGTAATTCCGTTAAGGTTAGAATTACAATGCTCACCTTCTTGGTAAAAATCTAAATTATTTCGAGTAAGATTACCTCCAAAACTGAATGTATTTACCGAAACAATGCTGTTTTTTTGTTGTTTAACGAATGTGCTATCAATTAATGATGCAGATTTATCATCATTCTGAATTTTATAGTAATCTATTATGGCGCGTTTATTCGCAAAGATTTCTGTAACAGAATTTGTCATGACAACATTACTACTTAAACTTTGGTGTCGTTCGATAATTTGCACATGCGAATTTTCGCCTACCATTATCAAATTTCGTGGTTGAAGCATGGCTTCTTTTTCACTACCAGTAGAAAAATGAACAACCTGAATAGGTTTAGGAACTATTGTGTTTTTAGGAATATGAATATAAGCACCCTCTTTAGAAAAAGCAGTGTTTAAGGAAGTTAAGCTTCCTTTATTTGAAGCAATGGTATTGAAATAATGATCAATAACCATCTTATATTTTGGTTGCTTCAATGCCGCAGATAACAAACAGATATCATAACCATCATGTGTGGTTTCAGACAAAAATGAACTGTAAACACCGTCGATAAAAACGATCTTATACGAATCAATTTCGTGTAAAAAATATTTTTTTACGTCGGCATAAGCTAGTGCAGTTTCACTTTTTGGAAATAAATTATAATCGTGTTTTAATATAGATTTTAATGAAGTGTATTTCCATTCTTCATCTTTTTTTGTAGGGAATCCGTTTTTTTCAAAATGCGTAAAAGCTTCAGAACGAATATCGTGAACCGTACTTTCTGTATCAGTACCTACTTTATTTTCAAAAGCTAAAAATGATGCTGCTAATTTTTCTTTTAGATCCATTTTAGTTATTTAACCCAATCGTATCCTTTTTCTTCTAACGCTAATGCCAATTCTGCACCACCAGATTTCACAATTTTACCATCATGTAAAACATGTACATAATCTGGAACAATGTATTCTAAAAGTCTCTGATAATGCGTAATTAGAATCACAGCATTGTCTTTACTTTTTAATCGATTTACACCATTTGCTACTACTTTAAGAGCATCAATATCTAAACCAGAATCTGTCTCATCTAAGATTGCTAATTTTGGTTCTAACATCGCCATCTGAAAAATTTCATTTCGCTTTTTTTCACCTCCAGAAAAACCTTCGTTTAGAGAGCGTGATAAAAACTTACGGTCAATTTCTAAAAGTTCGGCAGTTTCCCGAATTTTTTTCAACATATCTTTGGCGGGAAGCTCTTCTTGACCCCTAGCTTTACGGGTTTCGTTAATGGCAGTTTTAATGAAGTTTGTTACAGTAACTCCAGGGATTTCTACAGGGTATTGAAATGATAAAAATACACCTTTATGGGCTCGTTCTTCTGGCGCTAATTCTTCAATGTCTTCGCCATCTAAAGTAATTTCACCTTTAGTTACTTCGTAATCTTCACGACCAGCAATTACCGATGATAAGGTACTTTTACCAGATCCATTAGGTCCCATAATAGCATGTATTTCACCAGCTTTTACCTCTAAGTCAATTCCTTTTAAGATATCTTTATCTTCTATACTTGCGTGTAAGTTTTTTATTGCTAACATATTCTAATTTCTATCCTACTGAGCCTTCAAGGCTGATTTCTAATAATTTTTGCGCTTCAACAGCAAACTCCATGGGTAATTTATTTAATACTTCCTTACTAAATCCGTTAACGATTAATGCAATTGCTTTATCGGTATCTATACCACGTTGATTACAATAGAATAATTGATCTTCACCAATTTTTGATGTTGTTGCTTCGTGCTCTACCTGAGCTGATTTATTTTTAGCTTCTATATATGGAAATGTATGTGCACCGCATTCATTACCCATCAATAATGAATCACATTGTGAAAAATTACGTGCGTTCTCAGCGCGAGGGCTTATTTGTACTAATCCACGATATGAATTTTGCGATTTTCCCGCAGAAATACCTTTAGAGATGATCGTTGACTTGGTATTTTTACCTAAGTGAATCATTTTCGTACCTGTATCTGCTTGCTGATAGTTATTGGTAACGGCAATTGAATAAAATTCGCCAATTGAGTTGTTTCCCTTTAATACGCAACTAGGATATTTCCAAGTAACAGCTGAACCTGTTTCAACCTGTGTCCAAGAGATTTTAGCGTTGGTTTCGCACAAGCCTCTTTTGGTCACAAAATTAAAGACACCGCCTTTACCTTCTTTATCACCAGGAAACCAGTTTTGAACTGTCGAATATTTTATTTCAGCATCATCTAATGCAATTAATTCTACTACTGCAGCATGTAGCTGATTTTCATCACGTTGAGGCGCTGTACAACCTTCTAGGTAACTAACATAACTGCTTTCATCTGCAATAACCAAGGTTCGTTCAAATTGACCAGTCCCGCCTTCGTTAATACGGAAGTATGTAGAAAGTTCCATAGGGCACCTCACACCTTTAGGAATATAACAGAAGGAACCATCACTAAAAACGGCGCTATTTAAGGCTGCATAGAAGTTATCAGTTTTTGGTACAATAGAACCTATATATTTTTTTACTAATTCAGGATGTTCTTGAATCGCTTCAGAAATAGGACAAAATATAATACCTTTTTCAGCTAGGGTTTCCTTGAATGTCGTTGCTACAGAAACCGAATCCATTACGATGTCAACAGCGACACCAGAAAGACGCTTTTGCTCTTCTAATGAAATCCCTAATTTCTCGAAGGTTTTTAATAATTCAGGATCTACCTGATCTAAACTTTCTAATTCTGGCTTTTGTTTAGGAGCAGAATAATATGATATTGACTGAAAATTGGGCTTTTGATAATTTACATTTGCCCATTCAGGTTCTTCCATTTGTTGCCAAATACGAAAGGCATCTAAGCGCCATTCAGTCATCCATTCTGGTTCATTTTTCTTTTCAGAAATAGCACGAACGATATCTTCATTTAACCCAATAGGAAATGTATCAGATTCAATATCTGTATAAAAACCGTACTCGTACTCTTTGGTTTTTAATTCTTCTCTTAAATCGTCCTCGGTATATTTATTACTCATACAATTATTCAAAGATTGAAAAATTAAAAAAATTAATTAATCTCGCTTCTGTTTAAATAGTTAATGAATTTTGATAACTGCTTTGATATTTCTTCAGCTTCATTTATCAATTCTTGTACTCTACTGCTTTCTATTATTTGTAATCGTTCACAAATTCGTAATAAACTTCTTACTTCTCCGCTTGAGCCTTTACTGATATATAAAAACTTAACGAATTGTTTGTTTGACTGTAATTCAAATCCTTCGGCAATATTAATTACAATTGATATTGATGCTCGTTGAATTTGATTTTTGATATTATAATCAAATGTTTTAGAACTTGTTACTTTACAAATTTTGATTGAAAACTCAAATGCTTTTTTGGTAAACTTCTAAATCTTCAAATCGCTTCATTTTCAATTCTTAAATCTTTCAATTTTTTAATAGTTTTTTATAACGAAAAACTCTCTCCGCAACCACAAGTTCTATTAGCGTTCGGGTTGTTAAAAACGAATCCTTTTCCGTTAAGACCTCCAGAATACTCTAGAGTAGTGCCCACTAGATATAAGAAGCTTTTTTTATCAACAATTATCTTGATATCGTTAACTTCAAACAATTTATCACTTTCATGTTGAGTTTTGTCAAAATTTAGTTCATAAGACAACCCAGAACATCCACCACTTTTAACACCTACACGAACAAAATCTTTAGTGGCATCAAAACCGTCTTGCTGCATTAATTCGACTACTTTGTTTTTTGCTGTATCAGAAACTTGAATCATAACTCAATTTTTACAGAAATAATACGGTTTGCAAAGATACATTAAATCATTAGATAATTAAAACAATAAGACTTTACAAAAAAGAATGATAATGTTTATAACCGAAACTAAACTTAAATGCTGTAATTTCAGATAATTTAAAATTTAAATAGGTGATTAATTAAGATTTTTAAAAAGGAGTTATTAACAATTATTCTAGGTTATCAACATAATGTTAACAATTATTTGTCAGCTTTTATATTTGTATAATTTATGAAATATCAGATAGTTGTATTAGTAAAATAACAATCTAAAAATTTCATTGTGAATAACTAAAAATAAGCTAAAAGTTTATAAGAAAAATTGCAATATTAATAAACTACTTGTGTTATATATAATATAATATAGGATTTTTGGTTTTAAGGGTGTTCTAATAGTGGTAGGAGGCTATTAGTATATATTAAAGAAATGTTTTATTGATGTGACCTTTGTCGATATTTTGGGTCTAACATTGTTAAGTAGTGTATGATTAAAAAAATACTAGGTAAACCAAAAAGTAAACTAACCTTGAATTTGTGTAGCAGTAGTAACAGTTTTGTTACAACACTATTCTTTTTATTGGTGGCATTATCATTTATTGATATCAATGCTCAGGAAACTTTTATTGATAATTTTAATGCGACTAGTTATACTAATAATAACGGTACACAAAACTTTGCTGCTGGTTGGGTAGAAAACAACGAAACTACAAATCCCTCTACGGGTCGTATTCAAATTAATAACAATCAACTTCGTTTTCAGGATCTAGATGGTGTTTTTATCACGAGAGATTTAGATTTAAGCCCATATGTTTCAGCGACACTTACTTTAGATTACAATAGAACTGTTGGTGATGAAACTATCTTTGTTTACTTATTTGATGGTTCTAATTATAATGTAATAGCAGCACTCAATGGTACAGGTTCTTTAAGTTATAATTTATCTGCAGCAGAAATTTCAGCAAATTCTTCTATAGCTTTTGGTTCTGGTAGTGGGGGTTGGGGACCTACTGAAACTGTTTTTATTGATAATGTTCAATTTTCGGCAGTTCGGGCATTAATAATGTCAGATGGTGTTACTAATAACTCTTGTAACGATATTTTTTTAGATTCTGGTGGTACAGGTAACTATGCTAATGGTCTCGATATTACATATACTATTTGTCCAGATACACCTGGTGAAGGAGTTTCTGTAAACTTTAATAGCTTTAATACAGAAGGCGGTTTTGATTTTTTACGTATCTATCAAGGTACAGATACTTCAGGAACATTAATAGGTACTTATTCTGGTACATCAATCCCTCCAACGGCAGTCTCGAGTGATGCTAGTGGGTGCTTAACGTTTAGATTTACATCAGATGGTATTGTTAATGGGGCTGGCTGGGATGCTACGATTTCATGTACGCCTTTACCATTACTATTATCAATTAATGATGTTACTGTAGATGAAAGTGCTGGTAATGCAATTTTTACAGTTACATTATCTAATGGCACAGTTCCAGGAGGTTTTACTGTGAATTACGCTACTACAGATGGCACCGCTTTAAGCGGAAGTGATTATATGGCCACCTCAGGTACTTTAATTTTTGCAGGTAATGATGGTGAAAGTCAAACGATAACTGTACCAATTATTGATGATGGTTTTAGTGATAGCGGAGAGACATTTGAAGTAAATCTAAGTGGTCTAAGTACAGGAGCTATTACATTAACAGATCTACAAGGTATTGGTACTATTACAGATACAGACCCTCCAATACAATCTAATGTGCCTTTAACCTTGTTTCAACAATTTAATGGGTACTATGATTATGCACTAACAGGAGGAACATTAAGAACACAGCCAGACGGAACTGATCCTTGTGCTATAACTACAAATTCATCCAATACATTAACATCATCAATACCAGCGACAGCAACTATTGAAAGAGCTTATTTATTTTGGGCGCATTCGGGCGCTACTCCAGATACCCAAGTTACTTTTGAAGGACAATCAGTAAACGCTAGTGTAGTTAGAGGATCTTCTTTTAATGGAGAACCTTTTTACGGAATGATGGGTGATGTAACAAATATAATAACTGGTATAACAAGCCCCTCTACAAATACATATGATTTTTCTGGTTTAACCGTTGATAATTCATTTGATTATTGTAATATAACTGTAGTTTTAGGAGGATGGTCCTTAATGATTTTTTATTCTGAACCCACACTTATAGCTTCAACAATCAATTTATACACAGGGTTTAACGGAGAGAGAGAATCAAGTTCTAGTTTTACGATGTCTGGGTTTTATGCCATAGGTTCTTCAGGTTCAAAAACATCAATACTGGCTTGGGAAGGCGACCAGCTTTTAAATAATAATGAAAATTTAACAGTTACAACTAGCTCTGGAACACATAACTTATTTGGAGATGGAGATAATGATGGCACCCCAATAAATCCATTTAATTCTACAATTTTTGACAATACCGTTAGTCCAATAATAAACAATACTGCATCGTATGGTGTAGATTTAGACACATATAATATTTCTTCGTTTATAGCTCAAGGAGATACTTCGGCCACAACAAATGTACGATCTGGACAAGATTTTGTTATTATGAATGCAGTGGCGTTAAAAGTGCCAAGTAACCTTATAGCGGGTACTGTTTTTGAAGATGTAAATTATGGTGGAGGACTAGGTAGAGATTTAGTAGCAGCAAACGGAATTGCATTAGTAAATGTAACTGTAGAATTATATGATAATACAGGAGCTTTAATTAGTACCACAACAACAGACACAAACGGTAGATATTTTTTTGGCGGAATGGCTAATGGTAATTATCAAGTTAGAGTTGTTAACAACACTATTAACTCAAGTAGAGCAGGTGGAAATTCTTGTTCAACCTGTATGCCAATTCAAACCTTTAGAAAAAATTATAGTACAAGTGGAGGAGGGTTTACAAACGTACCTAATGAAGTTGGAGGAGCCAATCCTTCAGGAGTTGATAGTTCTGT
The DNA here is from genome assembly GCF_056591795.1 of Maritimimonas sp. 2210JD6-3. Lineage (NCBI taxonomy): Bacteria > Pseudomonadati > Bacteroidota > Flavobacteriia > Flavobacteriales > Flavobacteriaceae > Maritimimonas > Maritimimonas sp. 2210JD6-3. Next base: position 49,289 of record NZ_JBWQOJ010000025.1, read on the forward strand.
AGGTGTATTGGCTGGAGCACAGTCTATAGCGAATGTATTTATTGATACTGATGGAGTAGATGGATTAGACTTCGGTTTCAACTTTAATACCATAGTAAATACAAATAGTTCTGGGCAAGGTTCTTTAGGTCAATTTATTACTAATTCAAATAATTTAGGTAATACAGTTTTAAACATAGAAGCAAATAGTATTTTTGATCCGGCGGCTGGGGAGGATACTTCGATTTTTATGATCCCTAGTGGAGCTTTAACAGGAGGTATTGCTCAAATAACCCAAACCGCCCAATTACCTGCAATTACTGATGTAAATACACATATTGATGCCAGAACGCAAACTGCTAATATTGGCGATACCAATATAGGAACTGTGGTGGGTATTAATCAACCCGAAATTCAAATAAATGGAGCTTCTTCTGGTGATGTTTTTAGAGTACAAGCTAATGATGTAACTATACGAAATATTGCGATTTATGGAAATGGAAGTGAAGGTATTAGTGTTGAAGCAGGCACAAGTTCTAATCCAACAATTATTACAGAAAACTTTATTGGAGTTAACGCTGATGGAAGTTTTATAAATGCATTAACAAATGGTGTAGAAGTAACTAATAGCGGTTTAACTCAAATTACTACTAATTACATTACACAAAATTCAAATAATGGTATTCGTTTATTAGGTAACAACTCTTCAGTTATAACAAATACTATTTCAAATAATGGTCAAGCCGGAATGGTAGTTGATGGAGGTAATACTTCAGGTAACCTTATTTCTCAAAACTCCATTTTTGCAAACGGAACCGCTGGCAATGCTCTTGGTATTGATATTTCAAATAATGGAGTTTCACTTAATGATAATGGAGATGGAGATAATGGACCTAACGGTACACTTAACTTTCCAGTTTTTGATGGACCTTTTTTAATTGAAGGAGGAAATTTAATCATTAAAGGTTGGGCAAGACCTAATGCAATTATAGAGTTTTTTATTTCAGATATTTCAGAAGGTACTGCTATTAGAGGAGATAACCAAATTGGAGCAAGAACATTAGATTATGGCGAAGGACAAACCTATATAACAACATTGGTAGAAGGTAGTGGTGCTGATTTAAGCTCAGTAACGTCATCTTATACTGTAGATGGAAATAATGATAATACCAATTATTTTGAATTTCGAATTCCTGTCCCAACAGGTGTTTCTTTAGATACAATTATTACTGCTACAGCAACATTAAGTAATACGACTTCAGAATTTTCACCAAATACATTTGTAGATGTAGATAGTGATAATGATGGTATTCCAGATGTTACAGATGTAGATGATGATAACGATGGTATTTTAGATGTTGTTGAATGTGGTTTTCAGAATTTTATGGGAGGTCTAGATGCTGAAAATTATTTTAACTTATCGGGTGATGCCTCAGTTATCTCAGCAAATGAGATACAACTAACTCCTGATGCAGGTGTAAATTTAGGTAGTGCAAATTCAATTTCTACAATTGATTTAAATGAAAATTTTCAAATTTCTTTAGAAGTATTTTTAGGAAATAAAGATAGTAATGGTGCTGATGGAATTGCAATGGTTTTGCATAACGATCCGCTAGGACCAAATGCTATAGGTACTACTAGTGGACCAGGTCTAGGCGCATGGGGTATTCAAAACGGAATAGCTTTTGAATTAGATACTTGGCAAAACGGAGGAACAATTCAAGACCCAGTAGAAGATCATTTTACAATTTGGGATACAGATTCAGGAGTGCCTACTGATACTGGAGATCCAACCACAACTCCTATGACTAATATTATAAGTCCGGTGTTGTTGAATAATTTAGAAGATGGTAATTGGCATTCTTTTTCTGTAGAATGGACTGCGGCTACTAATACACTACAAATTTTTTTAGATGGGGCTTTAATAAATACTATTACAATTGATTTATCATCATCAGCCTATATTGGATCAAATAATGCCTATTTAGCTTTTACAGGAGCAACAGGAGGATTTAGTAATGATCAACGTTTTCGTGTTTTAGGTTTTTGCGATACAGATGGAGATGGAATTCCAAATCGTCTCGATTTAGATAGCGACGGAGATGGATGTAATGATGTAATTGAAGCAGGATTTACCGATCAAAATAACGATGGTATTTTAGGAGAGTTACCAACAACGGTTAATGCAAACGGGCAAGTAACTGGTACAACAGTTGTTGACGGATATACAACACCAGCTGATGGTAATTCAAATACTATTTATGATTTTCTTGAAGTTGGTTCTGTTCCTACAATAGATAATCCTCAACCAGCAAGTCAAACAGTTTGTGTAGGTGGTAATGCTAGTTTTACTGTAAATGCATCAGGTTCAAATCTTGTATATCAATGGCAAGTTGATACAGGTGGCGGATTTACAAATTTATCAAACGGAGGTATTTATTCAGGAGTTGATGGTACAACATTAACAGTTACTGGAGTTACCGAAAGTTTAGACGGTCATCAATATCAAGTTATAGTTACGAATACTGCTTTTGCTTGCGATAATGCTACTTCGATTCCAGCAACGTTAACGGTTCCAGATGTTACCTACACAATTGGAAGTGATAATCCTGATGCTTGTGGAGGTACAGATGGCTCTATTACCTTATCGGGATTAACAGTTGGTGCAACATATACTGTTAATTACTTAGATGATGGTGCGCCAGTAACTGTCAATATTGCTGCGAATGCCTCAGGACAAGTTGTTATTTCTAATTTAGATGCTGGTAGTTATACCAACATTATACCAACATTATCAGGATGCTCAGGAAATTCTTCAAGCGTAACACTTTCTGATCCGCCTAACCCTACAGCTTCAGCAACTAATAATGGTCCTATATGTCCTGGAGCAACGCTAACCTTAAATGAAACTGGCGGTGATGCTGTATCATGGTTATGGTCTTCAGATGGCTCTGCCACTTTTAACAATAATACTTTACAAAGCCCAATAGCTTCTGGATCTGTCAATGGCGAAATCTTCACTGTTCAAGTTACCGATGCAAATGGTTGTGTTAGTACAGCAACGACCACTGTTGTAGTACAAGACAATATTGCCCCAGTAGCAGACACGGCTACCTTACCAGATGTTACTGAGCAGTGTGCGGTAGTAAGTATTACGGCTCCTACAGCAACAGATAACTGTGTGGGTAGTATTACAGGTACTACTACGACGAGCTTCCCAATAACGACGCAGGGCACTACGGTAGTAACGTGGAGTTATGATGATGGCAATGGTAATGTAACGACGCAGACCCAGAATGTTATTATAGATGATACTACGGCCCCAGTAGCAGACACGGCTACCTTACCAGATGTTACTGAGCAGTGTGAAGTAACGGCTATTACGGCTCCTACAGCTACGGATAACTGTGTGGGTAGTATTACAGGTACTACTACGACGAGCTTCCCAATAACGACGCAGGGTACTACGGTAGTAACGTGGAGTTATGATGATGGCAATGGTAATGTAACGACGCAGACCCAGAAT